>JAISEA010000010.1 GCA_031264475.1 Treponema sp.
TACGCGCCGACGATCCAAGCGCTAGTATCAAGAACCTCAAGACGCCAAAGACCCTGCCCAGCTTCTTGTGGGAAAGAGAAATGGCTCAATTCGCGGAGCTGCCAGAAACGTCAAAACGCCTGTGGACAGAAAGAGACACGGCGCTAATATTGACGATGTACTCCGCAGGATTGCGCATAAGCGAAGTAATGAGCCTCCGCCTTGACGATTGTAAGGCGAATTTTTCGAGAGCGCGCGTCATCGGGAAGGGCGATAAGGAGAGACCCGTGTTCTTTTCGGAGGAGGCGCAGGAAGCTATAATCGCTTATCTGCCTAAAAGATTTGAGCGGCTCAAAGCAACGCCGTCAACGGATAGACTCTTCGTCAGCATGAAGGGAAAACCCCTCTCAACGTCCGGAATACGGTGGATAATCGCCCAATATTCCGCGCTGTTCGACGAACAAACCGGACTCGGCAAGAATATTCACCCCCACTCGTTGAGACATAGCTTCGCGACGCATTTAGTTAAAGCCGGGTGCGATATACGACTCGTCCAAGAGATGCTCGGACATAAGAGCATCTCCACTACTGCCCGCTACGCCCACGTGGACATCAAGCGCCTCAAAGAGGTATATTCACGCGCGCACCCACACGCCGTCAAGCCTACAGACGAACCGGACTAGCGGTCGGTAGTATCGGAAGGGCGAGGACGACGTCTCCGTATGTTGTTTTTAAAGGAGATTCTTTTTCTGTTCACAATGGAGAGAGCGATAGAAAGTATCTTAACGCGGATGGTAAGAGGCACGACTTTGGAAATCCATGTGATAAAAGCGTTGAATACACCGAGAGTGACGGAAGTTTTGCCCGCTAGTGCCGCGCGTACTGCAATCTCCGCGGCGCGTCTAGCGGACGTTCCGTTCCTATGCGAGAGACGGCGGTCCCGTTCGCCCTTGACGCCGCCCTTCTCATCAGACTCAGTCCGTATATACCCCGCCTGCACGCACGTAACTGACACCCCAAAAAGCGCAAGCTCTTGCCGCAAGGCGAGAGAATAATTCCGTATGTACGCCTTACTCGCTCCATAAGAAGCAAAAAGCGGCGCCGGCTGATTAGCCGCAAGAGACCCGATGTCAAGTATCCTGCCCCCGTCCCTTCTTCTCATATCGTCGCCGAAAAGAGCGCAAAGCATGGTAGGAGTGATGACGTTAACGCACAACATAGGCACAGCCTTCTCCTGTAACTCCACACTCTCCCCGAAAAGTACGATTCCCGCGCTGTTCACAAGGAAGGTTATGTCTATCACCCTCCCCCGCCTGTCCCGTAGCCCGCGGAAGTCTTCGTATAACTGTTCCGCAGAGTCTTCAAATGAAAGGTCAGCCGAAAAAGGAATAGCCTCCACCCCGTATGCTCCCGACAACTCGTTACAGAGGACTTCCAACTTTTTCTGAGACAGCGCGGTTAAGACGAGGTTCCACCCCTTCCCCGCGAGGACATGGGCTATCTCACGACCAATCCCCGCAGACGCTCCGGTAATTAAAACCCAAGGCAATGTAGTTTCCATAGCGGGGATTATACCAAAAAGCAAAGCTCACGTATAGAGACAGCCGAGAAATTTACCGCCCCAGACTCCAGCCGAGACTCTGTTGCTGTACGCGGAACAGCCGCGCAAAAAGCCCGTCCTTCGCAAGAAGCGCCTCGCCTGACCCCTCTTCCACAACGCACCCTTTTTCCATCACCACGATCTTATCCGCGCCCACCACAGTACGCAAACGGTGCGCTATGACCACCACAGTACGCCCTTCGACAAGAGCCGAAAGAGCCGCTTGTATCTCCGCCTCGTTCTCAGGATCAAGACTCGCCGTAGCTTCGTCTAGCAAGACAACCGGGGCATCCTTGAGAATCGCGCGGGCTATCGAAATACGCTGGCGCTCCCCTCCAGAAAGCGTAGAGCCGTTCTCACCGATTACCGTCTCATACCCGTCGGGCGTCCCCTGGATAAACTCATCGCAACGCGCAATCCTCGCGGCGCGGTACACCTCATCGTCAGACGCCCCCTGCTTCCCTATGCGGATGTTGTTCATTATCGTATCGTTAAACAACACCACGTCCTGAAACACAAAGCTCAAATAACGCAGGAGGGTTTCAGGATCAATCGTGCGGATGTCTCTGCCTCCGATGAGAATCTTACCATCGTTCACATCCCAGAAACGAGCGATAAGCCGGGAGATCGTCGTCTTCCCGCTTCCAGAAGGACCAACAAGCGCGGTTACCCCGCCTTGCGGAATCGAAAGCGTAACGCCTTTGACGACCTCATCGTTGTGATACGCAAACGAAACATCGTTTAGTTCGATGTGATAATCAGACAGTTCGATGTTCTCTTCCCCGTCCGCGATTGGTTCAGTCCTAAGCGCCTGCATACGCCGAGTGGAAACAAGCATAAAGAACAACTCAGGCAAGAGCGTTAAAACAACGATGAGGGAAGAATATATCTTCGTGCTGATAAGTACAAAGAAAAAGAGTTTCAGCGCAGACAGCGTGCCATCTGAAAGAAGCGTAACGCCTACAAAAGTTACCAGCCCGACCCCTACTTGGAGGACAAGCGAGGCAGTAACGATAAAGGTTCCACATATAATCTCGAATTTTATCGCCGCACGCATCATGTTGTGAAACGCAAGCTTTAAAGCGGAAGATTTTTCGCCGGAAAGTCCAAATGCCTTCACCACTTTTATGCCTTCAAGGTACTCCTGTACCTGTTCAGCCGCCTCTAGCTTTATACCAACAAGGCGTTCCCCGAACCTCCGCTGTATTCCTTTGGATAGTACGATCAGCGCAATCGCAACAGGCAACGCGGCGAAGAGCGCAAGAGCCATGCGCCAATCATAAAAACCAAGCAGTAAACAAGTAAGCGCCGCAGTAAAGATATGCGCGACTAAACCGGGCGCTACATGACTCATAACGTGCTCAATCGTCGTGCAGTCCGCCATTATATTAGTCGTCAGTTCCGATAAATCTTTGTTGTTGAAGAAACTTAAAGGGAGCTTGCGCAAACGCTCAGCCACTTCTACCCGTATCTTCTCAGACTCGCTATACGCAGCCGTGTAGGTTTTATCATATTCATTGCGGTACGCGATAAAATACACGAGCGCGGCTCCCAGAGCCAGCCCAAAATACCCCCACAACCTACTCACGTCAAGAGCGGTACCGCCGGCGACCGATTCCAGAAAGAGCGTGATTATCTGGAGGATCACTACAAACGATAGAAGCAATGAAAGATTCGTTAAAACACACGCGACTACCGCACGGTTAAACGCCTTCTGCCCTTCTTTATCCAAGCCTAGTAATTTATACATGATTTTTCTCCTTTCACGCCTGCCAACGCCCACCCCAGCGCGGCGTTATACCGTTCCCACATACGGCTGTAACGACCGCTCCTTGTAAGCAAGAGGTCGTGACCACCTTCCTCAACTACCTTTCCCTTCTCAATCACAAGTATCTTATTCGCGCCGCGTACCGTTGAAAGCCGATGAGCGATGATGATAACCGTTTTATCTTTCATCAACTTCTCAAAGGCAAGCTGGATTTTATGCTCATTCTCCGGGTCGGCAAACGAGGTTGCCTCATCAAAGACAAGAATAGGCGCGTCCTTCAAAATTGCACGCGCAATAACGATGCGTTGCTTTTCCCCGCCGGAAAGATGTGTATTCTCCGCGCCGATGATCGTATCATAGCCCTTGGGGAGTTTTTCAATGAACTCATGGCATTGGGCGGCTTTAGCCGCGGCGACTACCTCTTCCCGGGTCGCGTCCTTATCGCCGACTGATATATTATCCGCGATGCTTTGCTTGAACAAAAATACGTCCTGAAATACAAAGCTCACGAGGCTTGTCAAATACTCGGTTCCCATATCGCGCACGTCAACGCCGCCTATCTTAACCGCCCCCTCAGCCACATCGTAAAAACGAGGAATAAGGTGCGCGATAGTGGATTTACCGCCGCCTGAAGGACCCACAAGCGCCGTTATCTCCCCCTGTTTTGCGGTAAAACTAACGCCTTGAAGAGCAACGGCTTCGGTTTCCACGTTGTACGAAAAGGTAACATTTTCAAACGATACCGAATATTCGTTTGCAGTCTTTGGATTCACCGGTTCAGCCAGCGGTGGCAAATCCAGAATAGCGTCCATACGTCCAACGCCGTCCGCAATCTGCCGCCCGTTTCCCGCTACATACATCATCTTAACAAAGGGCGTCGCAAGTGAGAATGAATAGATTATATAGAACAACGAGGAGATCACAAAATTTCCGTAATCCACGGCATTGCCCGGCGCACTACCGTCCGCAAGAAGGATGATAATCGGAAGCAGGAAAATATAAACATGGTGGACAATCGTAAGAAAAAGCGTCATGTGCGTTTTGAAAGCCGCCGTGTAGTTCTTTACAAAAGAGCCGTAGGTAACAATGGTTTCGTGAAATTTATGGAACGAGAAAATCGTCTGGTTAAACGCCTTTACGACAGAAACGCCCCGCACATATTCAACAGCTGCGGTGTTCATATCGTCAAGTGAATCTTGGTATTTTGTGATAAAAATCTGCGCTGGTTTACTTCCGAACGCGACCATTTGTATCACATACGACGCTACAATTGGAACAAAGCTTGCAATGCCCATTCGCCAATCAAATATAAAAAGGATGACGAGCGCGGAAATAGGAGCCGCGACAGAGCCTGCTAAATCTGGCAACTGATGCGCGATAAAGCCTTCAAGCTTTTCGATGTTTTCATCAATTACCTTACGTAGTTTACCTGTGGACGTAGCCGTATGAAAACCGAGTGGAAGCGACGCAATATGTCGCATAAAATCGAGCTTCAACTTGTAAATGATATTGAAGGCGGCGATATGCGAGCAAAGAAGGGCGAACCAGTTAAAAAGGATAGCCACACCCGCGCCGCCCGCGGCGATCCATGCAAGCCTTACCATATATGCCGTATCGAGAGCGTTCAAATCGGTAAAGTGAGTGATTAGTTCTCTGATAATAAAGTAAATTGCGATATACGGCGAAAACGATGCGACAACGCTTATCACCGATAATACACAGGCGCTTATTGAAAGTCCTTTTTTAATAAACGCCAGCTCTAAAAGCCGCGCCATGCCTTTTTTACGTTCCATTTGCTTTTTCATAATCTTCCTCGTTCTATAATATATATTACTAATTTTATCATGTTTATTATAAGTTGTCAAGGACATTATTACTTATTTACTAATATTTACGAATTTTTATGAAAAAAACGCTAAATGTGCGGATATAGGAGGTTTACATAAAAACTCATGGATATATTTGTAGAAACCTCTTGTTACTTTCCCTATTTAGGTATATAATTATACATAACCTAATGTACGCCAGAGCGTTAATTCGGGTTAGTTTGTGCAGAACACGGTACTTCCGTATTTTGCAGGTTATCTTACTATTTAAAGAGGCATAGAATGTCTGAAAAACACATGATTATGATTGATGGAAACACTGCGGCAGGGCAGGTAGCCCACGCCTTGAGTGAGGTTATCGCCATTTATCCGATAACTCCGTCAAGCCCCATGGGAGAAGTTTGCGACGAACTCTCCGCGCAGGGCAGGAAGAACCTATGGGGAACCATCCCACAGGTTGTCGAAATGCAGAGCGAAGCAGGCGCGGCTGGAGCCGTTCACGGCGCTCTTACTACAGGAGCGCTTTCGTCCACTTTCACTGCGTCTCAGGGACTTCTCTTGATGATTCCGAATATGTATAAGATTGCTGGCGAACTTACTTCCACTGTGTTCCACATAGCGGCGCGCGCTATAGCGGCAAGTTCCCTGTCAATCTTCGGGGATCATCAGGACGTGATGGCTTGTCGCCAGACAGGGTGGGCGTTGCTTGCATCCAATAGCGTACAGGAAGTTATGGACTTGGCGACCATCGCTCATTTATCCACCCTCCGCACCCGTGTGCCGTTTCTCCACTTCTTCGACGGATTCAGGACGTCTCACGAATTGCAAAAAATCGAGGAAGTTTCGCAAGAGACGATGAGAGCGCTCGTCAGTGACGATCTCGTGCAGGCGCACCGTAAACGCGGACTCACGCCGGAAGCCCCACAGATACGCGGTACGGCGCAGAACCCGGACACTTATTTCCAAAGCCGCGAAGGAGTCAACAAATACTATGACGCGGTTCCGGCGATTGTGCAGGAAGAAATGGATAAATTTGCCAAACTTACAGGCAGACAATACCATCTCTTTGACTATTTTGGCGCTCCAGACGCGGAAAAAGTCATTATCATCATGGGTTCCGGCGCGGAAACAGTCGAGGAAACGGTCGAATATCTACAAAGCAAGGGCGAAAAAGTTGGCTTGCTGAAAGTTCGCCTCTACAGACCCTTCTCGGTGAAACACCTCGGCGCAGTGCTTCCGAAAACCGTCAAAGCTATCGCTGTACTCGACAGAACCAAGGAACCCGGTTCAAACGGCGAGCCGCTCTACCTGGATATAGTGGAAGCTTTCGCCTCGTGCAAAGAAGTCAAACCTTCTATTATCGGAGGGCGTTACGGATTAGGTTCTAAAGAATTCACGCCCGCGCAGGTCAAGGCGGTCTTTGACAACCTTTCTGACAAGAAAACTGCCAACTTCGTAGTTGGTATCGTTGATGATGTTTCTGGCAAGAGTCTCGCCGTTGACGAATCCTTCACCTTGATCGAAGAAGGCATGAACGAAGCGATGTTCTATGGACTCGGTTCAGACGGCACAGTCGGCGCAAACAAAAACTCCATCAAGATCATTGGAGACGCGAAGCCGGAACTTTCCGCGCAAGCCTATTTCTCATACGACTCAAAAAAATCCGGCGGTTTCACCGTTTCACATCTGCGTTTCGGCAAAAAATCCATACGCCGTCCCTACCTTATCACCAAAGCGGACTTCCTCGCGTGTCATAAATTTTCTTATATTGAAACTTACGATATGTTGGCGAATATCAAGAGTGGTGGTGTTTTCCTATTGAATAGCCCGTTTAGCGCGGCGGATATATGGAAAGAATTACCCGTTGAAGTACAAAAACGCATCATTGACAATAAACTCAAGTTCTATGTAATCAACGCGGCGGAAATCGCTCTCAAAGCCGGTATGGGTAACCGTATCAATACGGTTATGCAAGCCGCTTACTTCAAAATCTCTGGCGTCCTCGAAGAATCCCATGCTGTAGAATACATGAAAAAATTCGTCAAGAAATCCTATGGTAAAAAGGGCGAGGACATTGTTCAAAAAAACTACAACACTATTGACGCGGCGCTCTCTGCGGTTGAAGAAGTGAAATATCCACAGTCAGTCGAAGGCGATAACCATATCAAAAAGCCGTTTGAGACATCCAAAGACCCGTGGATCCGAGAAGTTCTCGGCGCTATGTCCATTCAGGAAGGTGATAAACTGCCGGTATCCAAACTGCCAGAGGATGGGACTTTCCCAACAGCCACGACCCAATACGAGAAGCGCGGCGTTGCGGAGCGAGTGCCAACGTGGGATCCAACTGTATGTATCCAATGCGGACAATGTTCTTTTGTTTGTTCCCATGCGTGCATCCGTATGAAAACGCTCACAGATGAACAGGCGGCAAATGCGCCGGTCGGATTCAAAACCGCAGGAATCAAGCCAAAACCAGAAGCAGGCAAAAAGGTCGCATTGACGATTTCCGCCCAGGACTGTATGGACTGTGGTCTGTGCATCAATGTCTGCCCCATGTCCAAGCCGGCAATGGAGAAAAAGGCGCTTTCCTTTACCCCTTACGCTGACGATCCGGCATACCAGAAGGAACAAGCGGCGGCTTGGGCGTACTTTCAAGACCTGCCGGAAGTTCCAGCTGAAACCCTCAACCTTAACGGGATGAAAGGGCTTGCGTTCAAACGTCCGCTCTTCGAGTTCTCCGGTGCGTGCGGTGGATGCGGCGAAACACCCTACGTCAAACTTTTATCACAGCTTTTCGGAGACCGTGCTATCATTGCCAACGCGACTGGTTGTTCCTCTATTTACGGCGGCAATTTACCGACAACGCCTTACGCGCAGCGCTCCGACGGACGGGGACCCGCATGGTCAAACAGCCTATTCGAAGATGCGGCTGAATTCGGCTACGGTATGAGGCTTACCAGTGACAAACTAGCCGAACACGCCCGCGAAGTGGCGTTTACGGCAAAGTCCGAAGGCATCGAAACCACCCTTATTGACAAAATTCTTGCAAACACCGGTTTGGAAGATGCGGCTATCGAAGAACAACGTAAAAACGTTGACGCATTAAAAACAGCTCTTGCTCAAAACAATAGTCCTACTGCAAAGAATCTCCTTTCCCTTGCCGATCATTTCATCAAGCGGTCGGTGTGGATTTTAGGAGGAGATGGTTGGGCTTACGACATCGGATTCGGGGGGCTTGACCACGTGATCGCATCAGGGCGCAACGTCAACATTCTCTGCCTTGACACCGAGGTTTACTCGAACACGGGTGGGCAGATGAGCAAAGCGACTCCTATTGGCGCTATCGCCAAATTCGCGGCGGCAGGCAAGGAAATCTCCAAGAAGGACCTGGGTGCTATCGCGATGAGCTATGGCTATGTTTATGTGGCGAAGATCGCTATGGGCGCGAATATGACCCAGACCATTAAAGCGTTCCGTGAAGCGGAAGCCTACGATGGACCGTCCATTATCATCGCCTACTCTCACTGCATCAACCACGGGATCGATATGTCCAAGGGGCTTGATCAGCAAAAGGCGGTTGTTACTTCCGGCTTGTGGCCTCTCTACCGCTATGACCCGCGACTCAAGGATCAGGGCAAGAACCCGTTCCAGCTTGACTCCAAAGACCCGACGTCCTCCATTGAAGACTTCATGTACAAAGAAGTGCGTTTTAAGAGCCTCAAAGCGGCTTCGTCTGATCGTGCGGATGCTTTACTTGCTAAGGCAAAAGCAACAGCGGAACGCACGCTGAAGGAATACAAATACCTAGCGGAACGACCGTTCTAACCTACTTTTTACCGCCCTCTTCGGAGGGCGTTTTTTAATTCTAATGAAAAAATTATCTGCAAACGAAACTGATTTGCGTATTGCCGGAGAAGCCATCAAAGACGGACAACTAGTAGCGTTCCCCACGGAAACCGTTTATGGACTAGGGGGGGATGGATTTAGCCGATCCGCTCTGGCGCGGATTTTTGCGGCGAAGAAACGCCCTCGTTTTGACCCACTCATCATACACATTGCTGAAATGGATGCGCTCGACCGCGTGGGCGACAGGGACGCGCTCCCGCTTTTTTTGCGGGAGAAAGCCGCCGTCTTGAGTAAGACCCTGTGGCCTGGTCCTCTCACTCTTGTTTTACCCAAACGACCGGAGGTTCCTGATTTAGCCACAAGCGGGTTAGACACGGTTGCGGTTAGATTTCCTTCTCACCCTGTCGCCAGAAAGCTCATCGAGTATTCCACAGGTGCGGTTGCTGCGCCGAGCGCGAATCCTTTCGGGTATTTAAGTCCTACCCGTGCCGAGCACGTCGAAGAACTTTTAGGGGATGCGGTTGATTTCATCATTGATGCGGGACTCGCGGATATAGGTGTTGAATCAACGGTTCTAGACCTTACTCAAGAGCCGGTCCGCCTCCTTCGACCCGGGGGAACGCCCCGTGAAAGAATCGAGGAACTCATAGGGAGAATAGGAGACGTGGAGAAAATGGGGGATGTACCTGTCGACGTATTGTCGCCGGGGATGTTGAAAAGCCATTACGCTCCGAAAACCCCTCTTGTTCTTTTGACGCGGGGTGAAATACTCCGCCAGATTGCTTCTCATAAGCCTGCGGACGGGGTGGTTTACCTTTTCTTTGATGAGGAAACGCGAGAAGCATCAGGTGTGGCTGACGGGTTCGTCCTTTCCAAGAAAAGCGACTGCGTGGAGGCGGCGGCGTCTCTCTTTGACGTTCTCCACCGGATAGACAAATTATCTGCGGGCTACATTTACGTGCAAGAGGCGCCTGAGTGCGGGCTTGGCGCGGCGATCAACGACAGACTTTCGCGGGCGGGTGTGCGGGGTGGCGTATGAATATCCTAGCGATGGACACAGCGGCGTCTATTTTATCGGTTGGACTTGCCACGGACAAGAGTACGTGGTATTTTGAGGCGGATGCGGGGAACCGTCATTCGGAGATTCTCCTTTCTTCCGTGGACATACTGCTTCAGAACGCAAAGATTTCGCCGAAAAGTGTAGATATAGTGGCATGTATGAAGGGTCCGGGTTCGTTTACCGGGCTACGCATAGCGTTTGCGATGGCAAAGGGCTTGAGTCTTGGCGCGGATTGCAAGATCGCCCTTGTTCCGACCATGGATTGCATGGCGTATTCCTATGCGGATTGGCGTGGGATCGTCATTCCGGTGCTTGACGCGAAGAAGCGCGCGTTTTTCTGCGCTGTATTTAAGAATGGCAAGCGTGTTGCCTCGGATATGGATGCGGAACCGTGCCAGATAGCGGAGGCTGTCCGTGAAATAGACGCGGA
>JAISEA010000070.1 GCA_031264475.1 Treponema sp.
GGCGTTACCGGCACGGAAGGCAAGTCTACGACCGTCTTCTTGCTATGGCAGTTGTTGCGAATGAGCGGGAGACAGGCGGGCTTCATCTCCACAGTACAGGCAAGCGTAGGCGGAGACGCGGAGGACAACGTGGAACACCAGACGACTCCAGAGGCGACAGTTGTCCATAAACGACTCGCGCAAATGCTCGACAACGGCGTGGAGTTCGCGGTTCTAGAGGCGAGTTCCCACGGGCTTTCACCGAAAACTAATCGACTCGGAGACGTTGTCTTCACCGCAGGGCTTATGACCAACGTTACTCACGAACACCTTGAGTTTCATGGCACATGGGAACAGTACCGTTCTGACAAAGCTAACCTCTTCAGGAAGCTGTACGCGGAAGACGGTTTCGGCATTGTAAACGCCGACGATCCAAGTTGCGCCTACTTCGTCACGGCGACCGATAAGCCGGTTCTTACCTACGGAACCAATCCCCACGCTGACTTGTCCTTGGTACACATTGAAAGCGCCGCGGACGGTAATGCTTATACGATCCACGTCCGAGAGACCGACGAATGTATCGAGCTACGGGATAACCTGCCCGGCGCGTTTAACGCGGGTAACGTTATGGCGGCTCTTCTCACCGCGTCCAAATTGCTCGCCACGCCAATACGGGAAGTCGCGGAACTAGTCCCCCGCTTACAGCCCGTGCGCGGACGTATGACCGCCATCCGAAGGGGACAGCCTTTCGAGGTTCTGGTAGATTACGCGCATACGCCGTCCTCTTTTCAGGCTATCTTCCCCCCTTTGCGGGAACGGGTGAAAGGACGTATCATAAGCCTCTTTGGTTCCCCCGGCGAGCGCGACGTCAAGAAGCGTCCGGAGCAAGGACGCATTGCGGCGCTCTATTCGGACGTGGTGATCCTTACCGACGAAGACCCCAGAGGCGAGGCTCCACTGTCCATTCTGGAAGAGATCGCCGCGGGTATCTCCAACCACAAACAGGATCAAGACCTGTTCCTCATTCCAGAAAGACCCCGTGCCATTCGGAAGGCATTTTCCCTTGCCTGCGATGGAGACGTGGTTCTGCTGTTGGGCAAGGGACATGAGAATTCAATAATCTATGCGGACGGACCCATGCCGTACAACGAAATCGCCGAGGCGGAAAAGGCGCTTGATGAGTTACACCAAAACGGGCGCGAAGCGAGGTAAAGAATGGCAGTAATAGACATCATTTTCCTGATACTCATATTGATTTTTGCAATCCACGCGGGGCTCAAGGGCTTTGTGGAACAGATTTCCTCAGTAGCCTCCGTCATCTTCGGTATGCTTGCCGGGTTCTTCTTTTACAAGAACGGGGCGGCTTTTCTCAAGACAAAACTGCCGTCTCTGGAGAGTGTAAAGATCTTGCCCGAAATCTTGAGCTTTATCATCCTGTTCTTTATTGTGTTCGTCGCGGTGAAGTTCATAGGGGCGCTTCTCAAGAGCATCGTGGAAGGGGTTCATCTCGGAAAACTCGACAAGGTTCTGGGTTTTCTTGTGGGCGCGATAGAAGGTTTGGCGTTTGTCGCGGCGATAATATTCATCATCAATATACAGCCTCTTTTTGAGCCGTCTTCGGTTCTGAGCGGGAGCGTCTTTACTCAAAGTCTTGCTCCGCTTTTGGAAATCTTCTAATGAGCGGTATGAAAGCTGGCTACATCGAGGGTGTAGTCTCCATTATCATTAACACGGCGCTCTTTGCCTTTAAGCTGTGGGTAGGCATAATAACCGGCTCTATCGCGTTGACTGCGGATGCGTGGCATACGTTTTCCGATTCCCTCAGTTCCATCATTGTTGTCATAGCGGTCAAGCTTTCGGCGAAAAAGGCGGACAAAGAACACCCTTTTGGCTATGGACGCTGGGAACAGATTGCCGCATTGTTCATAGCGTTCTTTCTCAGTGTCATTGCCTTTGAGTTCGTCAAGACCGCGATAGTTGAATTCCGCGACAAGGAGTCTGTCCAATTCGGCGTCATTGCGATAGTCGTTACGAGCGTTTCAATAGTGGTGAAGGAACTCCTCGCCCAGTATGCGTTTTATCTGGGGCGAAAGACAGACAGCGCGGCTATCAAGGCGGATGGCTGGCACCACCGTTCCGATGCCTTGTCGTCCGTCGTTGTGCTTATCGGCATCCTGTTCGCAAAACAATTCTGGTGGATTGACAGCGTGCTTGGCGTTATAGTCGCGCTTTTGCTCTTCCACGCGGCTTATTGCATCATAAAAAGAGTCATAACTGAACTGCTGGGGGAAAAGCCAAGCGCCGACCTCGTTGGGAAGATCAAAGACGCGATAAAAGGCGTCTACGGCAGAGACTTGGACGTTCATCACTTTCACATACACAACTACGTCGTACATAAAGAACTGACGTTCCACATCAGACTCGACGGAACCATGAGCATAG
The DNA here is from genome assembly GCA_031264475.1 of Treponema sp. The sequence goes on from JAISEA010000070.1 coordinate 2,422, forward strand.
GAGATGGTCATGCGATAGCCTCGGATATTGAACGCATGGTTGAAGACCGTTTTGGCATTATAGCCACCATCCACGTAGAACCACCCAAAGGGTGTTTAAATACTTCACAACGGGCGTTATAAGAAAGGGGGACCCGCTTCCACTGACGAGAAGGTTACGCTTGCTTTGCAAGCGTAACCTTCTCGTTGTACGATGCCTCTGACACTGACTACTTCTTTAACTTCTTTTACTTTTTCGACTTTAAGGAGGGGGCGCGGTTTTCCCTAAACGGAGGTTGCGTGCGCCCGCCCCTGTGGTGCGCCCCTGTCTACGGTTCCCCCTTCGGGGTCTTCCGCCACCCCCCAACCCGTACACCCCGTTCCATCCATGTAGAGCCGTTGAGTCAGGCAAAGCCTGCTTAAATACCGCACAATGGGCGTTGCGAAAGGATCGCCACTGTCCGTCAGGGGTGTGCTGACAGTGCTGTCAGGGGTGTGCTGACAAGGCGTGTCTGAACGATGTCAGACACCATTCCTGCTAGTGTCTGACGCTTCTTCTAACAACGAGAAGGTTCCGCTTGTTTACAAGCGTAACCGTCCCTGTCGGGGTCAGCGGCGCACCTTTTCGGACAATAACCGTTGTGAAGTATTTAAACACCCGAAGGGTGTGTTATTTGAATAATTCGCCCTTTTCCGCGAACCAGAACACCAAGTCCAATGCGTCAACCGGTATACCTGCGCTTTCTGCGAATAGAATCATCCTTGCCTCCGCGTCCCAATACGTCTTTTTCGTGAGGCTTGCGGCGGCGGTTACCTGCTGAAAAACGCCGTAGAGAGAAAGCTGGCGTAAGATATGCCTATCAAGAATACAAATCTCTTTGCCAAAACCTATGTTTCGCAAGAAATGCGACGCCTCTTTCAGACCCCAGCCGTAAACCTGCTCTGCCAGAAGGTTTCGTGCGGCAGTTACGGGCTTATTTATTAGAACCGCGGCTATGCGCTCTCTGGTATTCGGGAAGAACTTATCTCTGTTTGCGGTAATGTAACGCGCCTTGTTCCTATGAAACCGCACGCCGTATTCGCGTAGAACTGTAGCAATACGGTCGGTTGCACCGTTTTCGATAAGCCCATCCAAGGCGCATACCGCGTCCCATGCTTTCAGCGCATTGTTTTGTGGAGTGCAGGCACAGAAACACATCTCGCGGAACACCTCGGTGTCTGTCCCCCTCTCCCACAAGGCGCGGAACTCGTTCAACCTGTCGTCAATGGCGGGTTTTATTGATAAATAAGCGTCTTTTAACTCATACATCATCACTCTTCCCTTCTTATACTTTTTCGACTTATTTGACTTCGTGCTAAAATTTTTCTTCGCTGTAATCTGAAGTTAAATTGGATGAATTTAACTCACCACGCCGTCAGCCAAAGATGTCTGACATCTTCCCAACAAGTTGAAATGGATTACAGTTAGCAGTTAGTAGTTAGTAAAGAGCAAAGACGAGACGTGCGGCGGGGTCAAACACCGAGCAGGTTCCGCTTGTTTACAAGCGCAACCGTCCTGTCAGTGGAAGCGGCGCCCCCTTTCGGACAACAACCCATGTGAAGTATTTAAACACCCTTCGGGTGCAAGCGCAACCGTCCTGTCAGTGGAAGCGGCGCCCCCTTTCGGACAACAACCCATGTGAAGTATTTAAACACCCTTCGGGTGCAAGCGTAACCGTCCTGTCGGGGTTCAGCGGCGACCCCTTTCGGACAACACCCCGTATGAAGTATTTAAACACCCTTCGGGTGTGCTATTTGAATATCCATTTATTATCGGTCTTACTTTCATCATAGGTCATTTCAGTCTTGATTTCAGCTATAGGCTTCCACTGCACGAGGAACGAGATTTGGTTGTTGAACTTATAGACAGGCGGACGTGATTTGTTGTCCAGATACGGACTCATCGTTACGCTTAATGTTGCATCCCAATCGCCCAAATGATGAACAGCGCTTAAACTGAAGGACTTGAGCTTGAAACCTGAACTCTTGCGCTTCGCTTCGTCCCCGAAGTCAAAAGAATTAAGCAGATCGATAAAGAC
>JAISEA010000092.1 GCA_031264475.1 Treponema sp.
ATTAGCGTCAGGCAAACCCAGGGTTACTACACCCCCAAACTTTTCGCCCTCGTAGCTGAAAGACAATTCACTGTCCTCAAACGCCGAGTCCGCAAAGCTGTCCACATCAGTCGTATCACCAGAGTTCTCTACTTCCAAAGCAGAAGCGGAAAAATCCAGCGTTACCGAAAATTCGCCCTCCGCAAAAACGAAAGACGCCGACAAACCAAACGCCAGCGCTATGCTGGCGAAGTTCTTTTTAATCATAAGAGTCTCCTTTACTCAATATGAAGATTATTAGTCAAGAACTAACATGAGTATATTAGTCAGGAATAACAAAAATGTCAATACCTTTTAGCCCTTACTGAAGAAATTTTTTACCCATGCCGCTTGTGAGGTCAGCGGCTTGCTCATTTAATTCCTTGAATTATTCAGTCGGGGTTCTTTTTTGCCGATATATAAGACTATGAAGGCTATCGCTGTTCTATACGCGGGTAATTCTCAAATTGTAAATACTATTCCAACGCTTGATGTCCATTTTGTAAAAAAGATTTCCCTATTCCCAAATGTTGAAAAGATCGTTCTTTTAGAAAAAGGAGAGGCAAGGCAGGCGCAAATAGACGGCGTTCAGGAAGTCACTAAAGCGTCATGGACAAGATTGGCGGTTCTTGAGAGCATCGCCGAAACGTCCGTTGGCTTTGACCTGATTTATTTCGCGTGGGCTGACTGCCCTTTGCTTGATCCTGCGCTTGCCGGACGGCTTGCGGAACGGCACTTCAGCTACCACGCGGATTACACGTTTGCAGATGGGTATCCCTATGGACTAGCCCCGGAAATTCTTGCTCCAGATTTGGCGGAACGACTCAAGACTCTCATTGGCAGTGAAGACAAACCGGTTTCGCGGGATATGCTTTTTGACCTTCTGCAAAAGGATATAAACGCCTTTGACATAGAAACGGAAATTGCGCCTCTTGATTTAAGCCCTCTACGACTAAACCTGTGTACGGATTCAAAACGCAACCGCCTCCTCCTGCAACGCCTTACCGAAGCGGGCTTCGCCTGCGCGGACGACTGCGGGCTTATCGAACAAAAGCCGGAGCTTCTGCGAACTCTGCCCGCTTATTACAACATTCAGGTCGCGGTCCCTTGCCCCCAAACCTGCACCCTTTGTCCCTACCGTCCAGACGAAACAACAAAAGAACAGTTCATATCCCTCGAAAGATTCACCGGACTCTTGGACAGAATCGTTGACTTTTCCGGCGATGCGGTTATCGGACTGTCCATGTGGGGGGAATTGAGCCTTCACCCGCAAAAGCTCGACCTCATTGCCGCTGTGTTGAACAAACCAAGTCTATCTTTAGTCATTGAAACGTCCGGCGTCGGATGGAAAACCAGCGAATTGGAAACAATTAAGGCTATGGCTGAAAAAGCAGGAACTTCCACAGGAGAAAAAAGCGCAATGATGGCGAAGATTTCATGGATAACATCTCTCGACGCATTTAGCGCGGAACGGTACCAGGAGACGCGGGGCGCGGGCTTCGCGTCCGCCGTTGAGACAGCGCGTACTCTCAACCGACTCTTCCCCAAAGACGCCTACGTACAAGCAGTGCGGGTAAGCGGCGCAGAAGATGACATCGAGCGGTTTTATCGGAGCTGGAAAGCCGAAGGCGTAAACGTCATCATCCAGAAACACAACAACTTCTGCGGAATCATGCCTACCCTGCGCGTAAGCGATCTGTCGCCCTGGGAGCGGCGTCCGTGCTGGCACCTCATGCGGGATATAGCGGTACTCATCAACGGCGCCGTACCTATGTGCCGAGATACGGGTATAGGAAAAGACGCTGTAATTATGGGTAACGTCTTTACAGACAGCCTTGAGGTAATTTGGCGGAAAGGGGACGTTCTGTTCAGAGAACAGTGCGCCCGAAAATACAGCGGAAAATGCGAAAATTGCGATGAATACTACACCTTCAACTTTTAAAGATATGACCTATACGGCTGTGGGCGGTACGGATAGGGGCGCTTCAACAGGGCTTTCCGCAGTTCTCCTCAATAGAATTGGACGCTATCCTCGACGCACTCTCTTTCAGGAACTTGAAAAGACGGGTTTTGATTACATCATCTCGATGGAAGGACCACGCGAACACTACGATGTTGAAGAGTTGTCCGGGCGTTTCCCACAGGTTCGGTTTATCCTACTCAAAGAGAATATTACCTACGGAGAGCAAATCAACATCGCGGCAAACGAGCTTTCAAGTCCTCTGTTTTTCATAATTTGGAATGATCTGCGTATCCTCCATTCAGGCGGCGCGTCCCGTATGGCGGAACGTTTGGCGTTGGGACAGGATGATCCCCAAAAATCCAGCGCTTATAAGCGAATATGTACCGTTCCGTTGATTCAGAATTCCCGTTTTGAAACCCTACCCACACTTATCGCTCCCGCCTTGTTCCGCGATTCTGTGAAGACTTTGGCGTTTCTACCCATTGCCGAAGGCAAGCCTTCTCTGTTCCCTTTTGACTGGGTGGGCGTCTACGACCGCGAGCGATTTATCAGACTCGGCGGTTTTGACGTTACCATCAAACAGGCGTACTGGCAACTCATGGACTTCGGTTTCCGCGCCCATTTGTGGGGAGAGGAGATTCTCTCGACACAGCTCATCCGCGTTTCTTATGACGGAGAAGTTCCGTCTGGAGACAACACGCTTGATGAGAGTTACCGTCGGTTTTTCCTTAAAAACGTAGCGCCCGTGTTTCGAGGAGACAGCGCCTCCCTACCGTTTAGCCGATTCTTCTCCTATTGCCTATACTCGAAGGGAAATATTTGGACGCTTCGGAAGGAATTCCTTAGAGTCCGCCGTTGGGTGAAGGAAAATAGTTTCCGATTTAGGTACGATGTTCGGGCAATTACCGAATTGTGGGATGATTTCAGCGAAGAGTCGCTTCCCGGAGAGATTCCTTCTATCAACGACTTCTAAAGAGGTGCGCTTAAAAGCGCCTTGCTTCCGCCCACCATGCGGGTTGTTAAACCTGATCCATAGACACCCTTCGGGTGTTTAAATACTTCACACGGGTTGTTGTTTGAAAGGGTTGTTAAACTTGATCCATAGATAATTCCAATACTATCAAACAAGGGTGTTATATCGCAGAATCAAGGCTGATTCAGTTGAATCAAAACTTGATTCCAGCTTTGCCTGCTTGACGGATGACGGTGATCTCTTTCGTACAATGTCCATACGGAATCGGAGTCAATTCTGGGCAGGAATCGAGATCGATTCTGGTAAGGAATTG
>JAISEA010000007.1 GCA_031264475.1 Treponema sp.
CCTTTCGGACAACACCCCGCGTGAAGTATTAAAACACCCGAAGGGTGTTGAAAAGTAAAGGGTTTTGTATTATTATATAAACTATGAATATATGTTTACATAACGGAACCGTGATGACCGGTTTTTCAGCTATGGAGAAATGCGCCGTTCTGATCGAAGATGGACAGATAGCGGACGTATTCTCGGAAAGACGCTTTGAGCAGAAGCATCTCGGTAAAGTTGAAGCCGTGGATGTAGAAGGCTCGTTTATCGCGCCGGGGTTTATTGATACGCATATACATGGATTTGGTGGGTATGGCACAGACGATTGCTCTACGGAGTCGGTACTGAGAATGTCAAAACTCCTCTGCCAATACGGGGTTACGGCGTTCAACCCCACGCTTTACCCCATTGCCGGAGACGCAATGCTCGATGCGGTGCGGCAAGTTTCCGCGGCTATCGGCGAGGAGAGCGGCGCTCAAATCATGGGCTTACATCTGGAGGGACCCTTTCTTTCGTCAAGCAAACTCGGCGTGCAGAAGCCGGAAACCCTACGTCAGGTTGACATCCCTTTTATGGAAAAACTATGGGAGGCGTCTGGAGGGCATATTGTCAATATGACGGTTGCGCCAGAAATCAAAGGCATGAGAGAACTCGCCTTGTTCTGCATAAAGAAAGGTATTGTCCTTCAGGCGGGGCATACAGATGCGAAATACGAAAACATGGTCGAAGGAATGCAGGCTGGCATCCTGCACTCTACACACCTGTTTAACGCGATGAGCCGCCTTGATCACCGCAATCCCAACGCGGCGGGCGCAGTGCTGATTCACCCTGAAATGTCCTGTGAAATCATTGCGGACGGGTTTCATGTTCATCCTGATATGTTCAAACTCCTACAAAGAGACAAATCCATTGATAAGATTGTGCTTGTAACCGATGGACTCAAGCCAACGGAACAAAAAGAGCCGCCTTTCTTCGCCAATAACGAGGAAGTCGTGTTCCACGACGGCGCTTTTCACCGCAAGATAGACGATGTTATCGCCGGCTCTGGTTTGACCATGATTCGCGGCGTTAAAAACCTCGCTTCATTCGGCTTCAGCCTTGAAGACGCTGTAAAAACAGCGTCTTCCAACCCGGCAAAGATTATGCGCTATGAAAAGAAAGGCGCGCTCATTCCGGGTTATGACGCGGACGTCGTCGTCTTTGACCGCGATTTTAACATCAAAACCGTGATAGTCAAAGGCGACATTAAGAAATAAGGAGAAATTATGCGATTATTGATTCACAAAAACTACGAAGCCGCATCCAAGTGGGTTGCGGATTATATTGTGGGGCGGATAAACACCGCGGAAGGGAAGAAATTCACGCTAGGGCTTCCCACCGGTTCGAGCCCTCTCGGAATTTACAAGGAACTAGTGTCCCTAAACAAGGCGGGCAAGGTTTCTTTTGCAAATGTCGTTACTTTCAACATGGACGAATACGTCGGCTTGACGGACGACCACCCGCAGAGCTACCACAGGTTTATGAAAGACAACTTCTTTGACCATGTTGACATTAAACTACAAAACACCCACCTGTTAAACGGTATGGCAAAAGACTTGCCCGCCGAGTGCGCCGCTTACGAGCAGGCGATCAAGGATGCGGGCGGCATCGACCTATTCCTTGGCGGTATGGGACCCGACGGACACATCGCATTCAACGAGCCGGGTTCGTCCCTTGTGTCGCGGACGCGGGTAAAGTCCCTGACGAAGGACACTAAGATCGCCAACGCCCGCTTTTTTGGTGGGGATACGAGCAAAGTCCCGACGACGGCGTTGACTGTAGGCGTGGGCACCGTCATGGATGCGCGAGAAGTCGTCATCATCGTAAACGGGCATAATAAGGCGCGGGCGTTGCAAGCCGCGGTTGAAGGCGGCGTAAGCCAAATGTGGACGCTTTCCTGCCTACAGACGCATCCAAAAGCCATCATTGTCTGCGACGAAGACGCTACCGACGAATTGAAGGTTGGTACTGTCCGTTATTTTAAGGATATTGAAGGGCTGTAAGAATATAGAAAGATGACTTTTAATCGGAACGAATTCGTCAGCGCCTTTTCATTGGCGCTAGACTTTCTGGAATCAAGTTTAAGAAACAATGTTACCAATCACGGAAAGCGGGTGGCGCTCATTGCGTTGCGAATGGGAGAGCAGTTGAGGCTATCCACTGAGGATATGTTTGATCTTTACGCGGGGTCCATGCTTCACGACAACGGCATGACCCACGCGGTCTACAACGCCATAGACGCAGAGAAACTACCAGATATAGAAAAAGCCGCGTCCCATTGCATCATTGGCGAGCGCAACCTCAAAGCCTTTCCTTTCTTAAAGAACAGGGAAGGCATGATACTCTATCACCACGAAGCCTATGATGGGAGTGGTTTTTTCGGTATATCTGGCGACAGTATTCCACTCTTGGCGCACATCATAAACCTTGCGGACACGGCGGAGATTCTCTACAGCAAAGGCGCGGATAGACAAGCCATGCTGAAGCAACTTTCTCTTTGGAAAGGCAGTCAATTCGCCACAGAGTTATGCGAAGCTTTTGAGGCTTTGGGGGATAATTTGAGCTTCTGGCTGTCGTTGGATAACAGGTTCATAGCCCAGGAGCTTGAGCAATGCGCCCCCAAGTACGATATGGCTTTGACGTTGGAGGAACTATTACCCATAGCAGGCATATTTAGGCGACTCGTTGACGCGAAGTCGCCGTTTACTGGCAGACATTCGCAAGGTATCGCCGAGAAGTCCGCGCTTATGGCTGACTTCTACGGGTTTGACGCGGAGCGTAAGACGAAACTCACGATAGCCGCGGATCTCCACGATATAGGCAAACTTGCGGTTCCCAA
>JAISEA010000006.1 GCA_031264475.1 Treponema sp.
GGCTATCACAACACCCGCGCTGGAATCGCCAATGCAACACAGGGGCTTCTTATAAATATACGGTGTTTCTCTCAGCCTCACGCCGACATTCGTTCTGAGTATGAGGATAATTTCTTTGTTCTTATGCTTGATGAACCGAAAGGTCCGCGTCTGGAGCCTTTTATTATAGAGGAACCGCCACCCCCGCAAATAGAAGAGGAACCACCTGTCGTTGAAGAGGAATCGCCCGCTCCTGTAGAAGAACCACCGCCTGAGAAGGAAAAGCCCTTTTTGCTTGAAGCGGAAGGGGGGTTTATGTATTTTACGCCGGGCAAAGAGAATAAAACTCTACAGAATACGATGGATTTTCCTTCGCATCTTTTCCTCACAGTGCCGTTTTTCGCAAAATGGGGTCTAAGCATCGGTTATGAACGGGACTCTATTCTGTTGAATCGTCTTTTTGCTCGGGCTGTATTTGATCTTGGGTTCTTTAATGTCGCAATGGGTCTTGCTATGGGTTTTCTCAATTTCGATTCGTCTGCTATAAGTTTGGCGTTTTCAACGACGTTGTTCGCACAAAGTCCAAATGGGCGCCTCTTTGGTTCTCTGGGGCTTGACTTGCCTTTTGACGGGGCTCAAAAGAACGCTACCTTTCCTTATAAGCAGACTTCTTTTAGTCTTGACGCGGGCGTTAAAGTGCCTTATGTGATTTTCAGTTTCCATGCCCTTCTCTCGATAATGCTCTCACGGGAAGAAAGAGAAGTTTACGACGTGGCTTATATTACCTCAAAACAAGCACTCTACGCGCTTACTATTAAAACAGACTTTGCCACTGCCAACGAGGGGAAAGGGTTTGACTTTAGTCTCACTGCGGGTTACCGTGACGTGAATCGCTCGATCAAGGCGCTTCTCTTGTCTGATCCTTATCAATATTCGTCTTTCTTCGGCGGATTAGGCCTCTTCGTGAGCGCGAATCGCAATTTTGGGCTTTATATGAAAGCGGAAGCCCCCTTCTATCCATGGGTTTTTAACCCTCTGCCTGTCCCATCGGACGCTTTTCTTCTTACAGCTTCTCTTGGGTTTACCTTGCGCTTCGGCAAACCATGAAAACGCTCACGTTTCGTGTTCGTCGTTGGCGTTTTCGCCTCGCTCGTTCAGTTTGCGGAGTAGGGTTTTTCTGGCGATAGCTAGTACCTCGGCAGTTTTACTGCGGTTGCCGTGATTGGCGGAAAGGGTGTCACGAATGACGATCTTTTCCGCCTCTTCCATTGTGGAGCCGAGTGGTATACGGATAAAACTAGCATCTGTCCTGTTTTGTAACGCGGGTGGTAGGTCGTCTACAACGATAAGTTTGCCTCGCGACATGACAACCGCGCTTTCCATGCAGTTTCGTAGTTCTCGTATGTTACCAGGCCAATCATAGGTGTAAAGTACGGCGCGGGCTTTTTCGTCAACGCCTTCTACTTGTTTGGCGTTTTCTTCCGCGAATTCTTTCAAGAAAGCAGTAATGAGAAGCGGCAGGTCGTCCTTCCGTTCTCGTAAAGGCGGCACTTCAATATTGACGACGTTTAGACGGAAATAGAGGTCTTCGCGGAACGTTCCTTTTTCAATTTCAGCTTTGAGATCTCGATTAGTTGCCGCGACTATACGAACATCCGTCTCTACGGTTTCTTCTCCGCCAAGCCGCTCGAATTTACGTTCTTGCAGCACGCGGAGTAGTTTGATTTGCGTGTTCTGATTGATTTCGCCAATTTCATCCAAAAATAGCGTGCCTTCGTTGGCACGCTCAAAACAGCCGCGTCCGCGAGACGTAGCACCGGTGAAAGCGCCTTTCTCGTGTCCAAAAAGCTCGTTTTCCAGAAGACTTTCGGCAAACGCGGCGCAGTGTACCTTGATACAAGGCTTGTTCTTTCGGGGCGAAAGTCCGTGAATGGCATCTGCGACTAGTTCCTTGCCCACGCCAGACTCGCCTGTGATAAGCACGGACGCGCGCGCAGGCGCGACTCGGCTTATGGTGTCAAATACTTTGTGCATCAAGGCGCTTGATCCGATGATGGTCTCGAACTGTTTCTTATGCGCGATCTCCTCTTCCATGCGCCGATGCTTGATTTCTAGCTCGTGGTTCGCCAGCGCCCGTTGTACCAGAAGGGAAAGCCTGCCAAGGTTCACAGGTTTGGTGAGGAAATCATAAGCGCCGTCTCGCATCGCCGAAACAGCGGTCTCGACTGTACCGTGTCCGGTAAGTACAATCACCGGCATACCCGGACTCTCGGCGATGACTTGTTTCAACAGGTCTTCGCCTGACAAGCCGGGCATACGCAAGTCTGTAATAATGAGGTCTATGTCGCCTTTGCGAAAACGTTTTAGCGCGTCGTCGCCACGAGACTCGGTAACGACTTCATGTCCGTCCATTTCCAGAGACGCGGCTAATCCGTCTCGTATATTCTTCTCATCGTCTGCTACTAAAAGCCTAGATTTCATTCTTTCCCAAGAATATATGAAAATAGCAGAAAAATCAATCGTCTAAAGGTGGGGTTTCTATTCCAAATAAAGAGAGAACTCCCCTAGAATAATATCGTTTTTTATGTTAAAAAATCTTATGAAAATATTCCCTTTATCTAAAACCGAATTGGTTAAAATCGTAGAGAAATATCCTACACCGTTTTATCTTTATGATGAAGCTGGTATACGAGAAAACGTTAGGCGCATGAAGAACGCCTTTTCCGTATTTCCCACGTATAAAGAACATTTCGCGGTCAAAGCTTTGCCGAATCCGGCGATTCTGCGTATTCTGGCAGACCAAGGTTGCGGCGCGGATTGCGCCAGCTTAACAGAACTGCTCTTGGCGGACATGGCGGGTATAAAAGGCGAAGACGTTATGTTCAGTTCAAACGAAACGCCAGCAAAAGAGTACCGTAAAGCAATGGAGTTGGGCGCTATTATCAATTTGGACGATTTTTCCCATATTGAATTTTTAGAGAAAGCCTGTGGAAGAATACCAGAGCTCGTCTCCTGCCGCTACAATCCAGGTTCCTTGAAAACAGGAAACGCCATTATCGGCAAGCCGGAGGAAGCAAAATATGGGTTTACCCGTCCTCAAATCATTGAAGGCTTCGCTCTCTTGCGTAAAAAAGGCGTGAAACGTTTCGCCTTGCACACGATGGTTGCTTCAAATGAACTGAATGTTGATTACCATATAGAAACCGCGCGTATGCTCTTTGAACTTGCCGTTGAAATAAAGGAAAGAATCGGTGTTTGTCTTGAATTTGTGAATCTTGGCGGAGGCGTGGGTATTCCTTATAAGCCTGAAGATATAGCTGTGGATTACGAGGCGTTGGCAAGCGGGATCAAGCAAGCTTACGATGAAGTCGGCTTTACAAGTCTTGGCGTTCGTACCGAATGGGGCAGAACCATTACTGGTTCCTTTGGGTGGCTTGTGGCGCGGGCGCTTCATCGGAAGAGCATCTACCGCGAATATATCGGACTTGACGCTTGTATGGCGGACCTCATGCGCCCCGGTCTCTACGGAGCGTATCACCACATCACGGTGGCGGGTAAGGAAGACGCCCCGCTTACCGAAACTTACGACGTGGTGGGCGGTCTGTGTGAAAATAATGACAAATTTGCGATCCAGCGGAAACTGCCGAAGATAGATGTGGGTGAGAATGGAGACATCGTCATCGTCCATGACGCGGGCGCTCACGGTAGGGCGATGGGTTTCAACTACAACGGCAAGCTCCGTTGCGGCGAACTTCTCCTTAAATCTGATGGCTCGGTTGTTCAAATCAGACGCGCGGAGACAGTAGAGGACTACTTTGCGACGCTGATATGACTTTGAAGCGTCATATTGTATAGATTTTACAAAAAAAGTCTTGAAAATAAGTAGAGAATGGTATATTCTTACTCTATGATACGCATGATAGCAATAGATTTAGATGATACGCTTTTGCGTTCCGACCTCACTGTCTCGTTCCGCGTGCGGAATATGGTCAAGCGCGCGGCAAAAGAGGGGATCATGATAGTTCTGGCGACCGGGAGAATACCTGCCGCTACGGAGTTTTTCGCGCGGCTTCTCGGTATGAATAAAAGAAACGGCTACTTTGTCTGTAGCAACGGAACGCTTATCATGGAAAGCAAAACGAAGAATGTTATTTTTGAGACGAAAATGTCTGTTGAAGCGGCGCTTACCGCATTTGACTTAGTATCCGCGGAAGGTTTCGCCGTGCAACTTTACAAAGACGATGTTATGTTTGTTTCAAAGACCAACGAGTTTACCATTTACGATCAGAAGCTCACGGGTTTGAAACAGGTCGTGGCTGAAGACTTCAGAGACTTGGTGGCAAAGGGTTGCGACAAGCTGTTGATTCCGGGCGACCCGCTGATCTTGCCGCCGCTTGAGAGTATCTTGAATACTTATCTGGGCGATGAAATCACTCTTTTCACGAGTAAGCCGTATTTTTTGGAGATTCTGCCGCCGAGAACCGATAAGGGAGTCGCTCTTGCAAAGATAGCCGCGAAGCTTGGTATAAAGCGGGAGGAAGTCATGGCGATAGGCGACTCGATGAACGATGTGGCTATGCTCAAATGGGCGGGTACGGGTGTAGCGATGCTCAATGCCGATGAACGTATCAAGAAGATCGCGGACCTTGTTTCCGAAAAGACAAACGACGACGATGGAGTCGCTGATGTTATAGAAAAGCTTCTAGGAGGCAGACTGTGAATGTTACCATTTCTGAAGAAATCCCCATAAGTACCGTAGACGCTCCTTCCGCGGTTTTGGAACTCATCTATCAGCTTAAAATCAAAGATGTAATGAGAAGTGCGGTCATAACCGCGGACAGAACCGATACCATGCAGTATGTTCAAGCTCTGATGCGGGAGAATTACATTACCGGCGTACCTATTGTGGACGATAAACGCCACGTGCTGGGGCTTGTGTCCATTGACGATATTGTAATCGCCCTTGATCAAGGTTTCATAGGAGACCTTGTCGAGGCTAGGATGACGAGAAACGTCATCGTTCTTGAGGATGATATGCCTCTGTCTTTCGCCATTTCTTATCTGAACAAATACCAATATGGACGTTACCCGGTGATTAACAAGAAAAACGAGTTAATAGGAATTCTCACGTCAAAAGATGTAGTCGGCACGCTTTTGGTGGAAATGAACCGGGAAGTTCTGCGATTGGAGAAAATGTCTCAGAAGGATACAAAGAATATGAGCGCCTGTATGAATATGGAATTTACTACTATGCACTATAATTTCGAGCTTGCTGGACGGGCGTCTACGGAGATTAAGAAGGCGTTGAAACAGCGGAGTCTTGACCCGAAGATCATCAGGCGTATTGCCATTGCCAGCTATGAGTTGGAAATCAATCAAGTGGTTCATTCTAATGGCGGCACGATGTATTGTTCCATTCAGCCTGATCGCGTAACGATTACCGCTACTGATAATGGTCCTGGCATCGCCGACATAAACCTTGCCTTGCAGGAGGGCTGGTCTACGGCGAATGAGTGGGTGCGCTCCCTGGGTTTCGGCGCGGGTATGGGGCTTGCGAATACCAAGCGGGTGTCAGACGAATTTTCTATCGATTCAACGGTCGGCAAAGGCACGACCGTGCGCTCCGTGGTGTTCATCAATTCCGACAAGGCGGAGTAATAGGAGGCTTTATGACCATAACGGAAATCGCCGCGGCATTGGGCGCGGAAATCGCTCAGGACGAATTTGAAGACGTGGAGGTTACGGGCGCTTACACGTCTGACCTCCTCTCGGATGTGATGGCTAACGCCAAAGACGGGGGCGCACTTATCACTATTCAGGCGCATAAAAACACGGTCGCGGTCGCCACGTTGGTAAACATTTCGGTGGTTATTATATGCAACGCCCGCCCTCTGCCGGACGATATGCTTTCCGCGGCTAAAGACGAAGGAATCGCCGTGATTCGCACACGGGAAAACCAATTTACCGTGTCAGGCAAACTCTTCGCAATTTTTACAGGCACAGCCTGTTAGACGACTTCACACGGGTTGTTGTTTGAAAGGGGGCCCCGCTGACCCCGTCTTGACGGTTACGCTTGTAAACAAGCGGAACCTACTCATTATTAGAAGAAGGGGCGGAGCAGGACGCTTTAAAACACCCGAAGGGTGCGCTTGTAAACAAGCGGAACCTACTCGTTGTTAGGTAATCCCCATGCACGGCGGAGTAAGATGCTTTGAAACACCCGAAAGGTGCGCTTGTAAACAAGCGGAACCTACTCGTTATTAGAAGAAGGGGCGGAGCAGGACGCTTTAAAACACCCGAAGGGTGCGCTTGTAAACAAGCGGGGTTCCTACTCATTGTCTGACACCGCCGCCTGTCTTCCTTTGCTCTCTACTCATTACTATTTGCTATTTTCTTATCGGCGTTGCGATTCATTTCATGTTTGCAGTGATTCATTCGCCGCCTAACTCCACCGCCTGCCCTCGACTACTCTTTGAGAATACCTGACTATGCTTTAAGTATACCCGACTACTCTTTGAGAACACCCGACTACTCTTTGAGAACACCCGACTACTCTTTTAGAACACCCAACTACTCTTTGAGTATACCCAACTACTCTTTGAGTATACCCGACTACTCTTTGAGTATACCCAACTACTCTTTGAGTATACCTGACTATGCTTTAAGTATACCCGACTACTCTTTGAGTATACCTGACTACTCTTTGAGTATACCCAACTACTCTTTGAGTATACCTGACTATGCTTTAAGTATACCCGACTACTCTTTGAGTATACCCGACTACTCTTTGAGAATACCCAACTACTCTTTGAGTATACCTGACTACTCTTTGAGTATACCCGACTACTCTTTGAGTATAGCCTAACTAAAAAGAGGAAAGGGGCGAGGTGTCAGTCGCCGCCTTACTCCACCGCTACGCCTTCAGGGGTCAGACACCCCGCGCCAGCCTGCCCGCCGCCTCTGACATCCGCGCCCGACACTGCGTGCCTGATACCGACACGAATACCACCGCGCCACCTGCCTTCTTTGCTCATTCCTCTTTACTATTTGCTAACTGCTACCTGCTCTTTGTTATTTGCTCCCCCTTCTTAATGTGGCATTTAATTGTTTTTTCCCCTTGCGTAAAATTCTTTCTTCATATAGAATGTAAGAAATCTTTAAGTAATGGAGGTATTCATGTCTACAGAAACGACGACGCGTTGTGACGAGGAATTCAAATTTCCCGCGGAACTTATCTCTTTTATCGACGAATGGAAAGTGAAGCCGGGTAGTCTTATTATGATTCTGCATAAGACGCAGGAAACTTTTGGGTATATTTCCCGTTCCGCGGCTGAACAGCTTTCTCACATGACCGGTATTTCTCTGGCGAGGATTTATGGAGTTGTTACTTTCTATCATTTCTTCAAAACCACTAAGCCAGGGAAACATAGGATTTCCGTGTGTCTGGGAACCGCTTGCTACCTCAAGGGTGGCGCGGATTTGATCGAAGAGGCGCGGAATATTCTGGGTCTCGCTCCAAATGGAGTTACGGACGACGGACTTTTTTCTATTGATGAAGTGCGTTGTGTAGGTTGTTGCGGTCTCGCTCCGGTGATGACTATCGGCGGCGATACTTATGGCAAGTTGACTAAGGAACAACTGCCGGAAATTTTCGCAAAGTATAGTTAAACGCCGTAGGGAAACGGATAGGAGTTTGTTTTGCACTTTACCTTGAACGACCTTATCGCTGATATTACCCAAAACGGTATAGAGTCCGGCGCGGAACTTGTGGAGCTTTTCATTGAGGAGGTCTATTCTCCAGAAAAGGCGGAAATTCGTTTCATAGCTCGGGACAACGGTAAGGGGATGGATAGGGAGACGCTCAAACGCGCGACCGATCCGTTTACTACTGACGGGGTTAAGCATCCGCATCGTAAGGTGGGGTTGGGTCTGCCGTTCTTGATTCAGACCGCGGAACAGTCTGGCGGAGGGTGGAATATCGAATCCGCGCCGGGTAAAGGCACAACGGTAAGCGCCCGGTTCGATCTTCGTAATATCGATACTCCTCCTTTTGAAGACGTCCCTGGGCTTTTTAGAACGGTGCTTATGTTCGATGGTCCACATGAGACGTTCCTGCGCCGTATCCGTAAGGGCGCAAAGGACCTGCCCGATCTTGATTATGAGGTTCGTAAAACAGAGATTTTGGATGCTCTCGGCAGTCTTGACGACGCCGAGGGACTTATTTTATTGAGGGATTATTTGCAATCTTTAGAAGAGGATTAAGGAGAAAAACACATGGCTAAAATGAGTTTGGAGGAACTCCGCGCTTTGCGGGAGTCTAAAAAGTCGGATTTAAATCGCCGCGATGTTGAAGGTAAGGATATTCAGATCATCGTCGGTATGGGAACGTGCGGAATAGCCGCAGGCGCAAAGGTTACTTTGGACGCTTTTCTCACAGCGCTTGACGAGAATAAGCTTGTCGATAAGGTACTTGTTCGGCAGACTGGCTGTATGGGACTTTGTCATTCGGAGCCTACAGTCGAAGTTGTCGTTCCAGAAATGCCGTCTGTCATCTATGGCATGGTAGACGAACAAACCGCGAAGGATATTGTTAAACAACATATCATTGGCAAGAAATTGCTTGATAACCGTATTCTCGACCGCCCTTCCATTGATATTATAGGAGTATAGTGTATGGCGTATAATCATTATATCCTCTGTTGCGGCGGTACCGCTTGCGAGTCAAACAAGGGAGATGAAATTTACCGCGGTCTCATCGCCGAAGCGGAAACTCAAGGCGTTAAAGACCAAGTGCAGATTGTAAAAACCGGTTGCTTCGGTTTCTGCGAACAGGGTCCTATTGTCAAAGTCCTGCCCGAAGAGTCGTTCTATGTAAACGTAACGCCCGCCGATTGCCACGAGATCATCGCGGAACAGATCGTCAAAGGAAGAGAGGTTAAACGCCTTCTCTATAAGAGCGAAGGCGCCCAAAAGAAAGCCACAGCTATCGAAGATATTGAATTCTACCAGAAACAGGTCCGTATCGTGCTTCGTAACTGCGGAGTCATCAACCCTGAAAGTATAGACGAATATATCGCCCGCGAGGGTTACGCGGCTCTCGAAAAGGTTCTTTTTGAAATGACACGTGAAGACGTCATCAATGAGCTGAAAATCTCCGGTCTTCGCGGACGCGGAGGCGCCGGGTTTCCTACGTGGATTAAGTGGAATTCCACGAAAGGCGTAGACGCTGATCAAAAATACGTGATTTGCAACGCTGACGAAGGCGATCCGGGCGCTTACATGGACCGCTCAACTATTGAAGGCGATCCCCATTCCATCTTGGAAGCTATGGCTATTTGTGGGCATACTGTCGGCTCAAATCAGGGTTTCGTCTACATACGCGCCGAATATCCCCTTGCCATTCATCGTTTGGAAATCGCTATCGAACAGGCGCATGATTACGGGCTTTTGGGTAAGAATATCCTGAATTCCGGCTTTGACTTTGACGTTGAAATCCGACTCGGCGCTGGCGCATTTGTGTGCGGCGAGGAAACCGCGCTCATCAAGTCTGTCGAAGGTAATCGGGGTATGCCGATTCCTAAGCCCCCATTCCCCGCCTACGAAGGACTGTGGCGTAAACCTACGGTCATCAATAACGTAGAAACATGGGCGAATATCCCAGTCGTCATCACCAAAGGCGGCGCTTGGCTCGCCCAATTCGGCACTGAGAAGTCAAAAGGCACAAAGGTCTTCGCGCTTACCGGTAAAGTGAAGAATTCAGGACTCGTTGAAGTGCCAATGGGCACAACTCTGCGGGAAATCATCTTTGAAATCGGCGGCGGTATTAAAGACGGCAAGAAATTCAAGGGCGTTCAGACAGGCGGTCCCTCCGGCGGCATCCTTACGGAAGCAGTGCTTGACACCCCGATTGACTACGAAAGCCTTACCGCTAACGGTTCTATGATGGGTTCCGGCGGTATGATCGTCATGGATGAAGACGACTGCGTCGTTGACGTGGCGCGTTTCTATATGGACTTCTGCGTTGACGAATCTTGCGGAAAATGCGCGCCTTGTCGTATCGGAACAACTCAAATGTTCAATCTTTTAAAGAAGATAGCCAACGGTAACGGCGAAGAGGAAGATATAGGAAAGCTCGAAACTATCGGTAAAGCCATGACTAAGGCTAGTCTTTGTATGCTTGGCGGCTCGGCCGCGAATCCGACTCTCTCTACTTTGAAGAATTTCCACGACGAATACCTTGAACATATTCACGATAAGAAATGTCGTTCTGGTAAATGTAAGAACCTCGTCAGGTTCGAGATATTGGCGGATAAGTGCCGCGGTTGTACGCTCTGCGCCAAAAAATGCCCAGCATCTTGTATCACAGGTTCAATAAAACAAGTCCACGTGATCGACCAGTCCAAGTGTCTGAAATGCGGCGAATGTCTCAAGAGCTGTAAGTTCAAGGCAATAGTGAAAAGATAGGATAAGGAGAAATGCAATGATAAACATAAAGGTAAACGGCAAACCCCTTCAGGTTGAAGAAGGGACCACAATCATACAAGCCGCAGAGATGGTCAGCGTCAAGATACCGACTCTCTGTTATAGTCCTGACTTGCCTGCATGGGCGAGTTGCGGTATCTGTATCGTCAGAACCGCGGGTCCTGGCTCGCCTCGTATGGCGCGGGCTTGCACTACGCTTTGCGCGGAAAACATGGATATTGTTACTCATGATCCAGAACTTGTGTCTGTGCGGCGTACTGTTTTGGAACTGATTCTGTCCAATCACCCTAACGACTGCCTCCAATGTCCTCGTAATGGGCATTGCGAATTGCAGTCCTTGGCGGCGCAATTCGGGATTCGAGAAGCGCCTTTCAAGAAAATCTCTAGTAGTCTCACCCTCGATACATCCAACCCATCTATCGTGCTTAATCCAGAGAAATGTATCCGGTGCGGGCGGTGCGTCAAAGTCTGTCAGGAAATACAGAACGTGTGGGCGATTGAATTTCTGGGACGCGGCATAAACGGCAAGATAGCGCCCGCCGCGGATGTCCCGCTCGGTGAAAGCCCTTGCATCAAATGTGGGCAATGCGCGGCTCACTGTCCGGTCGGTGCGCTCTACGAAAGAGACGACACCTCAAAGGTCTTACACAAACTCGTAGACCCGGAGGTTCACGGAGTTGTACAAATAGCGCCCGCAGTCCGCGTAGCTCTCGCCGAAGAATTCGGATGCGAACCTGGAACCGTCATCACTAAAAAGATTTACACAGCTCTACGGCTTATTGGGTTCAAGACTATATTTGATACGAATTTCTCTGCGGACCTCACTATCATGGAAGAAGCTACCGAGCTGGTAAAGCGGCTCACTGAAAATAGCGAACTCCCCCTCATCACGAGCTGCTGTCCTGCGTGGGTGGACTATATGGAGAAATATTTCCCAGACATGATACCACATTTCTCCACGGCAAAATCGCCTCAGCAGATGATGGGCGCAATGATTAAGACTTACTGGGCGCAAAAAGTAGGCATTGACCCCGACAAGATTTATTCAGTATCAGTGATGCCTTGTACTGCGAAGAAATGGGAAACCTATCGTAATGATGATATGAAGAGCGCGGGATATGGACAGGATGTAGATGTTTCAATTACTACGCGGGAGCTTGCCCGTATGATTCGGCAGTTGGGTATAGATATTCTTGAATTACCCGATCAGGAAGCTGATAATCCGCTCGGTCCCTATACAGGCGCGGGCACCATATTCGGCGTTACCGGCGGGGTCATGGAAGCCGCGGTCCGTACCGCCTATCATTTCGTTACCAAGAGGGAATTGCCTGACCTAAATTTCACGTCAGCGCGTGGTCTTGAGGGTGTAAAAGAGGCGGAGGTTGACTTTGGTAACGGCACGAAGATTCGTATTGCTGTCGCTCATCAGATGGGTAATATCGCAGAGGTTTTGAACCGTATTCGAGACGCAAAAGCCGCAGGTAAAGAAATCCCTTACCAGTTTGTCGAGGTGATGGCGTGCCGCGGCGGGTGCATCTCCGGCGGAGGACAGCCTTACGGCGCCACGGACGAAGTGCGCGTAAAGCGCATCGCGGGTCTTTATAGCGACGACCAAAAGTCCCAGTACCGCTGTTCTCACATGAACCCCTTTATCCAGCAGATATACGAAGAATTCCTCGGCGAACCAAACAGTCACAAGTCGCACGAATTACTTCACACGAGTTATACGCCCCGGTCTCTCTATACGGTGTAGATAGTTTTTAACAGTTCAAGGGCGATGCAGTGCATCGCCCTTTTTTTTAAGCTCGGCTAAACTAGCGGCAAATTCCATGACAAAGACGGAAAAGTCAACGGTTTCAGGCTTAACGAGGATATGCGGAGCATTGATCTTCAATGCTAACTCTTGTGAAGGCGTAAGCGCATAATCCGCTCTATTCAACAAAGGAATATCAATGTCGCTGTCGCCCGCGGCTATGACGCAATCCGCGCGGAGTCGCCTTCTCACCTCGTCAAGCGCGACGCCCTTGTCTATGCCCTGTGGTAAAACGTAGATTTTCTTCTTATGGCGCAGTATGTTGAACGAGACGGCGTTGCGTTTCAAGTCGTTTATCACGCTTGGAGCGGATGCGCTCTTAGCGAAAATGAAGGAGTCATCTATGATTTTGGTTCTTTCAACGCGGGCGTCGTTCTGCAAAAGGTGGAAGAGTCTCTCGAATTCGTTCCACGCCGAATCAATGATGTTTTTGCGATAAAGGTCCCATTCGCCGTCAATTTCGCCGTCCCGTAGGATAATGCCGCCGCCGCTCACAATAGCGTAAGCAGGTGTGCGCTCGTGGAAGATTTTTATGCGTCGATATTGCTCTAGGGAACGAGAGGTTGCGGGAATGAGCATGACGCGGTTGTTCAGATTTGCTATTATCTCAAGCGTCCGCCCCGGTATATAGGTGATAACCTTTTCGTTGGAATATTCCACCGGGATGTCGCCGTCTTTAGGCTTACTGTGTATCAATGTATTATCAAGGTCGCAGGCGAATAGGATCATATTTTCTGAATGATGCCGCAGGCTCGGTAATTTTTCAGAGGGTAGGTCGAGATTTCCACGCCCCGCTCTTCCGCGAGCCGATAGAGGTGTCCAAGATTAGCATAGTCGTCTCGGCGGTAGACCAACAGCTTCCAAGGCAAGCGCCGCAACAGGACGCGAGTCGCCTCTCCAACGCCCGGCTTGATAAGATTAACGTCAGGAATGGAAAAATCATCCTTTATCCGCTGAATTTCATTCATGGCTCCGTCTATGGGAATAGATTCATCCTGTTCCATATTAACGTTAAGCGGGAAATTTTCGACGATGCGGTTGATAAATTCATAAGTACGGTTAAAAGGAGCGAGGTTTTCATAAAAGACGGCGCCGTGAAAGTCGTTCTTGCCGATGAGCTTTTGGTTCAGAATAGTACGGCTGAGCAAACCAGAGACGACAGCGTTTAGGCATGAACTCGGTATAAGGAAATCCTCGACTGTCCCGCGGACGCCGGCGATGCGCGGCGGGTCAGAAAGCACGGCGAGGCTGGGACTCAGCCCGTCATACTGCCGCGTAGCGTCAACTAGTTCACGGGCTATCGCGCCTTTACCTATCCAGCCGTCTACGAATTGAACGTCCGCGGCTGTGTGCCGTTCAAGGATGTACCGCATCGCGTTTTGATCAATGCCTTTACCTTTGATGATTGATATTGTGTAGTGGGTCCAATCCGCTCCGAATCTCGCCGCGGCGTAGCGCTTGATCAAGATGCCGATAGGCGTACCCGCGCGGGCAAGCGACGCTATCACGGCTCCGCGTCCGTGCAAGGCGTAAATCTTTTCCGCTACGACCGCAACTGCGTGCGCGGTCTTTACGGCGAACCGATCCAGCGCGGTCTGGTAGAGGCGCAAGTATTCGGCGCTCGGTTCATACTCAACGGCTAACGTCTCCGAATAATGTCCTCCGTTCTGTATAAGACGTTCACGTTCAGCAATGTCGCTCGCGGTTATGTGCCCGCTTAGGTCTTTCAAAAGGATCGTTACGTCGCTTTCCAAAAAGGCGCTCTTCATTACCGCCGCTTCCAATGCTCAACGTAAAGACGCTGAGCGTAACTCTTTCAGAAGAGCTTTTTTATCCAAAGCGCGCATGAACGACTCGCCGATAAGCACAGCGTCTACTTTCCCCCGTATCGCTACAATATGCTCCGACGAGCGGAGGCCGCTTTCCGCAACCGTGATAACGCGGTCAGGTATATGTTTCGCCAATCGTTCCGTAGTGGAAATATCAACTTGAAATGTCCGTAAGTCGCGGTTATTCACGCCGATGATTTCCGCGCCCGCTTGGACTGCGCGTTTTACCTCGTCTTCGGTGTGCGCCTCGACCAATGCGGACAGCTCGATGCGGTGCGCCGTCTCAATAAACGCGGACAGAGATTCTCCTTGCATTAGGGCGACGATAATCAGAACTGCGGATGCGCCAAGCGTCTTGGCTTCGTAAATCTGGTATTCATCGATCACAAAATCCTTTCTTAAAACAGGAATAGACGTTTGCGCCGCGATTTCCCGCAAATATTCATCGCTTCCCATGAAGAACTCAGGCTCTGTAAGTACGGAAATTGCGTCCGCGCCCGCGTGCTCGTAGGTTTGCGCTATCTGTAAATAGGGGAAATCTTCAGCTATCACGCCCTTTGACGGGGAAGCTTTCTTGACTTCGCAGATGAAGGAAAGACCGGGAACCGCGAGGGCTTTCTTGAATTCTTCTCCTCTTCCTTGTATTTTCTCCGCCTGTATCTGAATTTGTTTAAACGAGACTCTTTCCCGCGCGACCGCGACCCGTTTTCTGGCGCTTGCGACTAAGTCGTCCAGTATCATTTCTGCCTCTCAATATGTGTGTGATTTTTATTTTTCTGTAGTAATTCTTACTTTCTGTATTTTATGCCCTTCCATTTCTTCGATGATGAAATCTACGCCGTTGAATACGGCTTTTTCATATTGCGCGGGGATTTTGCCGAAAATATCAAAGACGAAACCGCCGAGCGTATCGAAGTCGTCAACAGGAAACGCGATGCCCGTCTCTTCGGCGAGGTCTTCGAGGTTGGCACGAGCGTCGCAAAGAAAAGTACACTCGTCTACTTTAACGATGTCTTCGGTTTCGTGGTCAAATTCGTCTTGAATATCGCCGACTATCTCCTCGATAATATCTTCCATACACACAATGCCGGAGACGCCGCCGTATTCATCAACCACCACGGCGATATGCACCTTTTTATGTTGTAGTTCTCGCAGAAGATCGTCGATATGTTTAGACTCAGGCACGAAGAATGGAGGTCTCAGCAGTCTTTTCACGTTAAATTCATCATTCTGTACCAGATAGGTAAGAAGGTCCTTTGCGTAAAGAATACCTATAACATCGTCTATATTTTCCTCATAGACCGGGAAACGGGAATGTCCGCTTTCGGAAATCGCGGAGATAATCTCCTGTTTACTCGCGGACGCGCGCAGAAACACAGTGTCAATACGCGGAATCATCACTTCTCTTACTGTGATACCGGGTAACTCCACAATGCCGCGTATCATCTCTTTTTGTTCGGATTCCAAAGATTGTAACGTCTTTTGGTTTATTTCACCGCTATCTTTTTTAAAAAACGCCATATCGTTCCTCATTATCGCAATCAGCAGTCATATTCTATTGAACAGTCCTCTCTTGAACAGTCCTCTCTAAATGTATTTTTAAGAGCATGAAATATTGTAATGGGTTCTGAA
>JAISEA010000032.1 GCA_031264475.1 Treponema sp.
TTTTTACCAATACCCGTCCATTTCTTTTCCTATTATAATATCATTCTATGAATAAGATAAAAATTTCCGCCTTAATAGGCGATAGCATGATCATACAACAAGAGACCGGATTTCCGGTCTGGGGAGATTCCGCGCCTGAAACGCGAATCACGATTGTTTTCTTAGACAAAACCTACACGACACAGACAAACGCCGATGGAAAATGGCGCATTATCCTTGACGGCGCGCCTGTAGGCGGTCCATATACGATGGATATTTCTTCAGACAACACAGAAGAGTGTATCCATATTACCGACATTTACGCGGGCGACGTATGGCTTTGCTCTGGTCAGTCAAACATGGAACTACCTATGGAACGCTTGAAAGACGACTTTTCGGAAGAATGGAAACCGCCGGTCAACAGCTTGATACGGCAGTTCAAGGTCCCTCAAGAGTGGGACTTCTCAGGTCCGCGGGAAGAACTACACGACGGTTCATGGACGCCCGCGTCTCCTGAAACCTTGAACGGCTTTTCTGGAACCGCATGGTTCTTCGCCAAGAAACTCTACGAAAAACACAAAACGCCCATTGGACTTATCAACGCCGCTCTCGGTGGTTCTCCGGTGGAGGCGTGGATGAGCAAGGAAGCTCTCGCGTCCTATCCACAAAAAATCGCCCAATCCGAACCTTATGCGGACGCGGCTTTCATGGAGAAAAAGGTTCAGGAAACCGAAGGATGCCAGCAGGCGTGGTACGATACGATTTGTGCGGGCGACAGCGGGCTTATTGGCGAATGGTTTAGCAAGACTACGGACGATTCAACATGGGAAACCCTAGAATTACCCGGTCAGTTTGACGAAGGCGGGGTTCCTGTCGGCTTCTGCGGCGTTCTTTGGCTACGCCGTGAATTCATCGCGCCGCCAGAACGCGCGGGTAAACAGGCAAAGGCGTGGCTCGGCACTATCACGGACGCGGATACGGTCTACATCAACGGCGTAGAAATCGGCAACACGGCGTACCGGTATCCACCGCGCAAATATACCATTCCCGCGGGGATCCTGCGCGAAGGTGAAAACCAGATCACTATACGAGTGGTCTGTAACAACGGACAAGGCGGCGTTACCCGCGATAAGCCGTTCAAGATTTTTAGCGATGATTGGACGTCAAGCCTACACGGAACGTGGAAGTATAAGATTTCCCTAACCGTTCCGCCCATACCCCCGAATTTCTTTATCAAATGGCAACCGATGGGTCTCTACAACGCCATGATTGCGCCGCTACTTACGTTGCCATTGAAGGGCGTTATCTGGTATCAAGGCGAGTCCAACGACAGCACGCCTGATGAATACGCGGCGCTTTTCACCGACTTAATAAAGGATTGGCGGTGTCAGAGACATCAACCTGATATGCCGTTTTTGTTTGTCCAGCTACCCATTCTCGGCGCGCCGGGTGAAAACACGGAGAAGAGCGCATGGGCAACGATTCGGGAAGCCCAATCAACAGCCCTCGCCTTACCGAAAACAGGTATGGTGTGCGCCTTGGATTTGGGCGAATGGAACGATCTGCATCCCCTTAACAAAAAGGGCATAGGCGAGCGGCTCGCTCTTGCCGCGGAAGCGGTGGTGCACGGTGAGAAAAACACTGCGCCCGGTCCGCTTGCGCGAACAGTCCGCCGCGAAGGAAACCGTCTCGTCATTACATTTGACAACTGCGGTACCGGGCTTACCGCGCGGGAAACGCCGCATATCAGCGTTATCGCGAGCGGGAAAACAGTCCGCTTACCTGCCCGCATTGAAGATAACAGCATCATAGTTGAAAACGTTCCACTCACTGCGGAAACGGTTCTCTATGCGTG
The DNA here is from genome assembly GCA_031264475.1 of Treponema sp. The sequence continues at coordinate 1,835 of JAISEA010000032.1, forward strand.
GGCTGACAACCCAGCCGACAGACAGCTCTACAATACGGATGGATTGCCCGCGATACCATTCCGTTTTCAGTTATAGGAAAGTAAATCCCGCGCTTATCACCCATGTTCCGCCTTGGAACCTCTAGGTTCTATCTTGGAACCTCTAGGTTCTATCTTGGAACCTCTGGGTTCTGACTCGGAACCTCGAAGTTCTGCCTTGGAACCTGAAGGTTCTGCCTTGGAACCTCTAGGTTCTGCCTTGGAACCTCTAGGTTCTATCTTGGAACCTAGAGGTTCTGTCTTGGAATCTCGAGGTTCTGTCTTGGAATCTAGAGGTTCTGTCTCGGAACCTCTAGATTCTATCTTGGAACCTAGAAGATGACTTCACACGGACGTTGTCCGAAAGCACCCTGCGGGTGTTTTAAAGTGATCCGCCCTTTCTTCTGACAACGAGTAGGCTACACTTACAAGTAAGTGTAGCCGTCAAGTCGAGGACAGCGGGTCCGCCTCTCTGACAACGAGTAGGCTACACTTACTTGTAAGCGTAGCCGTCAAGTCGGGGACAGCGGGTCCGCCTTTCGGACAACGCGGAGGCTCCGCTTGTTTACAAGCGTAGCCGTCATGTCGGGGACAGCGGCGCTCCCTTTCGGACAACGCCCATTGTGAAGTATTTAAACACCCGAAGGGTGCCTTTCGGACAACGCGGAGGCTCCGCTTGTTTACAAGCGTAGCCGTCATGTCAGTGGAAGCGGCGCTCCCTTTCGGACAACAACCATTGTGAAGTATTGAAACACCCTTTGGGTGCGAAGGGTGTGCTTATTCTGTCCACGCTTTTTGTACGCCTGCGCAATGGGAAAACGCTTCCATATCCTCAGATTCGACTGATACCGTGATTTGAGACGTAGTACGGACAACCGTTTCGCCTGTGGGCAAGGGGATATGGATGAAAATTGAAGACCGACCCGGCTTTCCACACAAAGTATCTCGTAATAGACACAGCCCATCCTCATTACCCGCGGCATCGTCGGCAAGCCGAATATGGAGACTCTTCATAATAGAAGTAATTGGTTCAACAGGAGCGGCGGCGGGTGCCGCAGAGTCTGCGTCCTTTTTCCCTTCATTCTTTAGCTTCTTGACCGGGGGCGTCTCTCCTACCGCTTTTTTTACCGCTGGCTTGGGGTTCGCCTTTGCGCCCGCCTGCATTTCTTCCAAATCAAGTAATTCATTGACAATAACGCTGGGATGATCAGGACGTTTTGATTTGTCAAGCTTGCCTTTTAAGGCGACTGGCTTATCAATAGAGAATACTTCCCGGTATCTTTTCCACGCCTCGGAAAACAAAGTGAGATCAACCGTTCCATTGAAATCTTCAAGGGAGCTGAAAACCATTTCACCACTCTTGCTATTCCACGGCTTAATGTTCCGAATCACGCCGATGAGCGTATATATCCCATCCTTCGCCCCTACCACCCGCGCTAGGTTTAGATCGCAGTTCTGTTCCCACGCCTCACGGTAGGGATCAAGCGGGTGGCTGAAAAACGCGGTAAGAGTATCTTGCGAGGGCTTGGGTTCTTCGAGGCTCAAAACCGCGTCAACAAGAAGACTTATCCTATCGCGACCTCCAGAGTTGTCTAGCTTGCCTCTAATCGCCACTACACGATCAACTTGGAATAATTTCTTGTGCCGCGTCCATGAGTCTGCAAATAACACCAAGTCCAATTCGCCATTATAATCCGCGATGGCGCTAAAACCAATTTCACCGTTCTTCGTCTGATGCGGCTTCACTTCCCGTATGATGCCTACAACCGTGTACATACCAGCTGTGGCTTCTCTAGTCTTTGACAGGTTTAGAGTCGAGTATTTTTCCCAAATGGGTTTGTATTCATCCATCGGATGACCGGAAAAATAAAAACCAATGAGTTCTTGCTCGATTTTGAGCTTTTCGGCACGAGACCACTCAGGCTTTTCAACGAAACGGAAGAACTGTGTCTGCTCTTTCATTTCGTCATTAAATAAACCTGCCTGCCCGAATTGCGCGTCTTCCCTGTCTTTCAGTATATATTCAACCGCCTGATCCAGATTTTCTACAAGCGCGGCGCGGTTCATACCGAAGCTGTCAAATGCGCCGACGCTGGCGAGTAGTTCTATCACCTTTTTGCCGACTGCCTTAATGTCAACTCTTTCCAGAAAATCCATGAAACTCTTGAATGGACGATCTTCGCGGGTGCGGATGATTTCGTTAGCAGGACCTTCGCCTAAGCCTTTGATTCCCAAGAAGCCATAGACAATCCTATTGTTTGTTACTGAGAAGTAGCGATCAGAGTGATTGATGTCTGGCGGGTCGATTTCGAGTCCCATCTTTCGGGCTTCATTGATATAACCGGGCAGGCTGTCGGTTGCGGTGATTTCGTTGGTAAGCGTTGCCGCCATGAATTCAGCTGGAAAATTCGCTTTGAGAAAGGCGGTTTGATACGCAACGACAGAGTATGCAGCCGCGTGGCTCTTGTTGAACCCATAGCCCGCGAATTTTTCCAGAATGTCAAAGATTTTCCCTGCGTTTTCTTCTTTAAAACCCTGTTTCTTTGCGCCTGCGATGAATTTATCCTTCTCTTTCGCCATTTCGTCTACTTTTTTCTTTCCCATGGCGCGGCGCAAAACATCCGCTTGTCCTAGCGTATAGCCCGCGATGCGTTGCGCGACTTGCATGACTTGCTCTTGATACACGATTACACCGTAAGTTTCCTTGAGTATATCTTCAAGACACGGGTCAGGGTACACAATTTCCTGTCGTCCCCACTTGGACTCGATGAACTGCGGGATATAGTCCATTGGACCGGGTCGATAGAGCGCGTTCAGAGCCGTGAGTTCCGCGATGGATGTTGGTTTTGTCTGTATCAGGATGTTCTTCATCCCCTCAGATTCAAACTGGAATATACCGGAACTGTTACCTTCTCCGAGCATTTTATACGTCGCCTCGTCGTCTTCTGGTATACGGCTTATGTCAAAGTTTAGGTATTCTCCGCCTCGTTTGTGGAGGAGGCTGATCGTATTTTTTATCACGTCAAGGGTCTTTAAGCCAAGAAAGTCCATCTTGACTAACCCCCGATTCTCAATCACCTCCATTCTGTATTGGCTTGCTATACCGCCGGTCTTGGGGTCACGGTAGAGCGGTACATAGTTGACTAGTTCAGTCTTGCCTATGACGATACCAGCGGCGTGAAGGCTGGAGTTGCGGTTCTTGCCTTCTAGTTTGCGGGCAAATCTGAACAAGGCTTGATATTTCGGCTCTTCCGCCTTTTCTCTCAGTTCTGTAGACTCGGCTAAGGCTTTCTCTAGGGTGATTTTCGGGTTTTGGGGAATCAGGTTGACGATGGCGTTGGTTTCGGCGAGAGGAATATCCAACACCCGCGCCACATCTTTGATGACTGCCCGCGCTTTCAATGTTCCAAACGTGATGATTTGTCCTACGCGGTCTTTGCCGTATTTTTCCGTAACGTATTTGATGACGTCGTCACGTCCCTCATTGGCGAAGTCAACGTCAAAGTCAGGCATTGATATACGCGCCGGGTTAAGGAAGCGCTCGAAGAGTAGGTTGTATTTTAGCGGGTCTATGTCTGTTATTCTGACGGCGTAGGCTACGATGGAGCCTGCCCCGGAGCCGCGCCCAGGACCAACAGGTATGTCGTGCGCTTTCGCCCAGTTAATGAAGTCGGCTACGATCAAAAAATAGCCGGTAAAGCCCATTCTTATGATGATGTCAAGCTCGTATTCGGCACGACTTTTTATTTCTTCTCCCTTGCTACTTGTAGCGTAATTGGGGTAACGTTTTTCCAATCCTTCAAAGGTGAGGTGCCGCAAATATTCATCTGTATCCGAGAAACCATCAGGAACGTCAAAATCCGGTAGGTAATTCGGCAAGTCTTTGGTTTCAACCATTGGAAATATATATTCAATATGTTTCTCATGGGTTTTTTTGTTTTCTACTTCTCCCATGAAGCTTGCGGTGCATTTTTCAGCGATACGGATGGTATTGCTTATGGCTTCAGGGTACTCAGGGAAGAGCGCGGACATTTCGTCGCCGGTCTTGAAGTAGAATTCCGGCGTTTTCATACGCATACGTTTTTCATCGCTCACTTTTTTCTGAGTGCTGATACACATCAGGACATCCTGCGCCTCCCAGTCTTCTTTTTCCAAATAGTGTATGTCGTTTGTGGCGACGAGGGGGATGCCTGTCTTTCGCGCGATGGCGACCACGCCTGCTATGACTTTGGGGTCTTCGGGGAGTTGGTGATCTTGTAGTTCTAGGTAGTAATCTTCGCCGAAGAGGTCGTAAAATTTGCGAGCTGTCAGCTCTGCCGCGTCTTCTTTTCCTTCAATTATCAGGTTGGCTACTTCGCCCGCCAGACACGCGGACAGGCATACGAGGTTGTCGTGGTATTTCTCAAGCGTCTCCCAATCAATACGCGGTTTGTAATAAAACCCTTCGGTATATGAGAGCGATGTTAGTCTGAGCAGGTTTTTATATCCATCCAGATTCTTCGCCAAGAGTATCAGGTGGTAGTATTTGTTTTCATGTTC
>JAISEA010000035.1 GCA_031264475.1 Treponema sp.
TTTCGTCTGGGTTTTATGGTATGCTCACACAATGAGAACACAGTTTATTCGCAATTTCTGTATCATAGCGCACATAGACCACGGCAAGTCAACCCTCGCCGACCGCCTCATACAGAAAGGACGCCTCATCGAAGACCGCAACTTTCAAGACCAGATACTCGACACTATGGACATTGAGCGGGAACGAGGCATCACCATAAAGAGCCAAGCAGTCGCCATCCCCTATACAGCCGAAGACGGCTCCGTCTACGAACTCAACCTCGTAGACACGCCCGGTCATGTGGACTTCACCTACGAAGTAAGCAGAGCAATAAGCGCATGCGAAGGCGCGTTGCTCCTTATTGACGCAACCCAAGGCGTACAGGCGCAGACCCTCTCGAATATGTACCTCGCGCTTGAACACGACCTTGAAATCATTCCGGTCATCAACAAGATTGATATGCAAGCCGCAGACATACCTTCGACGAAACAGCAGATTGACAAAGATTTGGGTCTCGACTCGGATACTGCGCTCCTCGTGTCAGCCCGTCAAGGTACAGGCGTTGACGCGCTCTTCGAGGCTATCATCGACCGTATTCCACCGCCACAAGGAGATGTGGACGCGCCGCTCCAAGCTCTCATCTTCGATTGCCACTACGACCCTTACCGCGGGGTGGTGGTGCACGTACGTGTGTTTGAAGGACGCATAAAGCGGGGCATGAAGGCGCAATTTATGTCCAACGGCGCGGTTTACGGGGTGGAAGCCGTCGGTATGTTCAAGATCGCGCTTGTTGAAACAGACGAGTTGTCCGCTGGAGACGTGGGTTACTTTCTTGCGGGCGTGAAAACCGTGAGCGACGTGCGTGTCGGCGACACGGTTACCAATGTGGACGCGCCCTGTACCAAACCCCTCCCCGGCTTTCGTGAGGTCAAGCCTGTCGTATTTTCGTCTATCTACCCTGTTGACAACAACGACTACGAGGAACTAAAGACAAGCCTTGAGAAGCTTAAGCTGAACGATGCTTCTCTCATCTACGAGAAGGACTCGTCTGCGGCGCTTGGCTTTGGCTTTCGGTGTGGGTTTCTGGGGATGTTACACTTGGAAGTGATTGAGGAACGCCTTGAGCGTGAGTTCAGTCAGTCCGTGATTTTCACTGCGCCGTCTGTCAAATATCTGGTGCGTTTGCGTGGTGGCGAAGAGGTTTTCATTGATAATCCGATGGATTACCCTGAAGAGGGGCAGGTGCAAGGCGCGGAAGAGCCGTATATTCGCGCGTCCATCATCACGCCTACGACTTTCTTGGGCAATATCATTGCGCTTTGCATAGACAAGCGCGGGGTGCAGACCAACATGAGTTACTTGGACGAGAAGCGGGTGGAGTTGGTGTTTGATATGCCGCTTGCGGAGGCGCTTTTTGACTTTCACGACCGTCTCAAGAGCATAAGTCGGGGTTATGCGTCTTTTGATTATGAGATTGCAAACTACAAACCCACGGAGTTGGTAAAGCTCGACATTCTGCTTAACGGCAAGCCTGTTGATGCACTGTCCCAGCTTGTATTCAAGGGCGGCGCTTATGACCGCGCCCGTGTTGTGTGCGAGCGTCTACGGGATGAAATCCCCCGCCAGCAGTTCAAGATTCCCATTCAGGGTGCCATAGGCGGTCAAATCATTGCAAGGGAGACGGTTAATCCGCTCCGCAAAGACGTGCTTGCCAAGTGCTATGGCGGGGATATTACCCGCAAACGCAAGTTGCTTGAAAAGCAGAAAGAGGGCAAGAAACGTATGCGTATGGTGGGCGATGTGGAACTACCCCAGAGCGCCTTCCTAGCGGTCCTAAAGACCAAAGACGACTAACACCCAAAGGGTGTTTAAATACTTCACAATGGTTGCTGTCCGAAAGGCGGACCCGCTGACCCCGCCTTGACGCACCCTTCGGGTGTTGGACGACTTCCCACGGGGTGTTGTACGAAAGGCGGGCCCGCTGACCCCGCCTTGACGGCTTTAGAACACCCGAAGGGTGCGCTTGCACGCAAGCGGAGCCTTCGCGTTATCTGATCCTGCCGCACGTCTCGTCACTACTACCTACTAACTGCTACCTACTCATACTATTTACTCATTACTATTAGCTTCAAGATGTCTGACACTACGGCGTGGGCTATGAACGCCGCCGCCGCTGCCTCCGAGTCAGACCGTCGGGGACGGTGGTGTGTCAGCCACCGCCCGTTAAGCCGATGTCTGACACCTTCGTAAGCATAGGAACCCCGCTTGCTTGCAAGCGGGGTTCCGTCAGGACGGGGTCAGCGGTACACCCTTTCAAATAACACCCATTGTGAAGTATTTAAACAGCCTTCGGCTGTTTAAATACGGCGATTGAATCGAGGGGAATGGACGACTTGTTTGCTTCGTCGTCAAGCGCGCTAAAGACGAAGGGACCGAAGCGGTGTTCCAAGTCTTCAACCTGTTCCGCACGTTCGCCTGTGTAGACTACAGTCAAGCCGCGAGTCGGTGTCAGAGGTGTCAGACGTAAACAAAAGATACCCTCGTCTTCCGTGAAACTCAACACGCTGTTGTTGATAATACTAATATTGGCAAGGCGGAACTTGACGAGGCGTTGAAAGAACGTTAGCAGACCCTTGTCTTGTAGAGCCTCGTCCCAGATCATGGGAGCGCGGCAGTGAGGGTCTCCGCTACCACCCATGCCGATTTCATCGCCGTAGTAAATGCACGGGGAGCCGGGCAACAGAAACAGTACGGTGAATGCGTTTCGCAGGGCTTGTTTGTTTCCATGCGCGGTGGTTAGCGCCCGTTCCGTGTCATGAGAATCCAGCAGGTTAAAAGCGATGCGGTTGTGGCTGTCATCATAACGGGACAAGGCGCGGAAGAGCGTATCGGCGAATGTTTGCGCGTCTATATTGTTCTTTAGAAAGAAGGCTGAAACCGCGTAACCGAGCGGGTAGTTCATAGCCGCGTCAAAGAAACCGCGGTTGACCCATTCGGACGCATCATCCCAGACTTCGCCCACCACATAAAAGTCAGGCTTGGTCTTGTGAACGAGCGTGGAAAACTCGCGCCAAAAGTCAAAGGAAACTTCGTTGGCAACGTCCAAGCGCCACGCGTCAATATCACATTCCTTTATCCAATAGAGTGCCGCGTCGAGCAGGTATTTACGCGCTTGGGGATTTTCGGTGTTCCACTTCGGCATATGCGGGGTAAAGGCGAAACAGTCGTAGCCAATGGATTCGCCGACCCGTTCTTTCACAGGGAAACTATGAATATGGAAGAAATCCTTGTAAGGGGATTTTTCCTGTCGAGCGATTACGTCCTGCCAGAACGGGTGGGAACTTCCGATATGGTTGAACACCGCGTCAAGCATGACGCGAATACCCAGATCATGCGCGTCCGCGACCAGCGCCTTTAACGCGCTTGTTCCGCCGAAATGTTCGTCTATATTAAAATAGTCTTCCGTGTTGTATTTATGGTTAGACGGGGATGTAAATATGGGGGTGAGGTATATGCCGTTCACGCCCAAGTCTTTTAGATAGCCGAGTTTCAGCCGAATCCCCTCAATGTCCCCACCAAAGAAGCTATTGGAGGTTGGTTTGTCTTTTTCCCAATCCGCGAGGGTTGTCGGGAGAATACTTGTACCGCTTCGGTAAAATCTATCGGGAAATATCTGGTACCACACGGTATTTTCCACCCATTGGGGCGTTTTCGGCGCGTCTACGGCGTGGATAAACGGGTAAAAGAAGTGGTTATGCGGGTTATTTACCCTCTCATCTGAAAACGGTTCGAGTCCCCATTCGGAGAACCAGCATATTTCGTTGTTATCAAAGGAGGCGCGAAACCCATATTTCAAGCGTCTCTGAGATGGAACGTCTATTTCCACGCGCCACATCAACGCCGAGTCGCCGCAGAATTGTTTACAGAACCGCGCAGTTTTGTAACGCCAGAGCCATTCATCGCCTGCTTTTTCATAGGCAAAGGGATCGTTGTAAAGCAACTCCATATCAACGAGGTCTGTTGTGGAGACTGCGCGAATAATGATTTTTTGCCGTTGTACATCGAAATACCGCCACGGCGGTGCGGAATGATGTTCAATCTTTGTAAAATAACTAGACATAGTTTCTATTTTCTCCTTATGTAAAAAGTAAATACTTCAGAAGCGCAAGTAGTTGCTTCAAAAGTGCAAGTAGTTGCTTCAGAAGTGCAAGTAGTTGCTTCAGAAGTAGTTACCTTTAAGCCAAAAGTAGTTACTTTTATGGTAAAAGTAGTTACTTCTGAACCAAAAGTAGTTACCTCTGGGCTAGAAGTAGTTACTTTTGAACCAGAAGTAGTTACCTCTGAGCCAAAAGTAGTTACTTTTAAGATAGAAGTAGTTACTTCTGAACCAAAGGTAGTTACTTCTGAAGTAAAAGTAGTTACCTTTGAGCCAGAAGTAGTTACTTCTGAAGTAAGTATTATAGCAGGCTTTGAGATTTTACACAAGTGAATCTTTTCCTTTTTTGGTTTTAATAGAAATGGAGGGATAAAACATAGGGGACTAGGAAACGGCATGACAAATAAATCGCTCGGCTTGTTTCCTAGTCCCCTGATTTTTACATTTTAAGCTTGTTTTGCTTACGCTTGTCCTGCGGAGCCAAGTACGTTGATGTTCTTGTGCGCGTACATCTTCTTTAACTCGTCGCGCGCGGGACCGAGGTATTTGCGAGGGTCAAATTCTTCAGGGTGATTGGCGAATACTTTGCGGATGAGGGCGGTCATTGCCAAACGACCGTCGCTGTCAATGTTTATCTTGCATACCGCGCTCTTTGCGGCTTTGCGAAGTTGCTCTTCAGGGATACCAACGGAATCCGCTAGTTTGCCGCCGTACTCTTCGATCATTTTGACATACTCTATGGGAACCGACGATGATCCGTGCAGTACGATAGGGAAACCGGGTAGTTTCTTTTCTATTTCCTCTAATATGTCAAAGCGCAAGGGCGGGGGGATGAGGATGCCGTCTGGCGTGCGGGTGCATTGTTCAGGTTTGAATTTTGCGCGTCCGTGGCTGGTGCCGATAGAAATCGCCAGCGAATCTACCCCTGTCTTATTGACGAAGTTTTCCACTTGCGCCGGCTGTGTGTAGTGGCTGTGTTCCGCGACAACGTCGTCTTCGACGCCGGCAAGCACTCCGAGTTCTCCCTCTACGGTTACGTAATCTTTGCGGGAGTGCGCGTATTCCACGACTTTCTTGGTGAGAGCGATGTTCTCCTCGTCTGGTTTGCTTGACCCGTCGATCATTACGCTGGAAAAGCCTGTTTCTATGCAATCAACGCACAGTTCAAACGTATCGCCGTGGTCAAGGTGCAGGACCACAGGGATGTCGTAACCGAGTTCGTGCGCGTATTCCACCGCGCCCTTCGCCATGTTCTTGAGCAAGTTTTGATTCGCGTACTTGCGCGCCCCGGAGGAAACCTGCAAGATGACTGGAGATTTAGTCTCAACGCAGGCTTGAATGATGGCTTGCAGTTGTTCCATATTGTTAAAATTATACGCGGGGACCGCATATTTACCCTTCATTGCCTTGGCAAACAATTCTTTCGTGTTCACCAAGCCCAATTCTTTATAACTCGTCATAAAAAACTCCTCTATTCTAAAAAATTTCCTCCATTATAACCCATTTATCAAAAATTGTCTACGCCCGAAGGGCGTTTAAATACTTCACAACGGGCGTTGTCCGAAAGGGAGCGCCGCTTCCACTGTCCTGACGGTTACGCTTGCTTTGCAAGCGGAACCTCCGCGTTGTTTGACACCCTTCGGGTGTTTAAATACTTCACACGGGGGTGTTGTCCGAAAGGCGGTTCCGCTTCCACTGTCCTGACGGTTACGCTTGTAAACAAGTTGCACCTCCGCGTTGTTTGACACCAAATAGTAGAGAGCAGTTAGCAGTTAGCAAAGAGCAAGGAGTCGCGCTTTAATACCTTTTCCTAGCTCGCCCATCTTCCTTTGCTCATTACTCACTACTCACTTTCATAGGAGGAGGGGGGCGCGGTTTTCCCTAAACGGAGGATGTCTCACCGTAACCCTTGTGGTGCGCCCCCCCGTCTCCAGCCCCGCACGGCGGGTTTCAAAGGGCGGGTCTTCCGCCACCCCCCCCCCAAACCCGTCCGTTGCGTGAGTGTCAGACGCTAAACCCTGCCCCGTGCCTACGGTGTCGACGCGGCGATGTCAGACACGCGAGTCACATAGGCTTGGTGTCAGACATGCCCGATTTACTACGCAAAACCCTTATTCAGGTTGCAAAAACGTCATAGTCGCCAAAATTCTTTTGAAAATCTGTGTAACTATACCTATAAGTTGCCGATATTTATTGAAAGAGGTAAAAGATGTTCAGAGTATCAACAAATATGCCCAATGACGATATGCAGTTCAGACTGCGGCGGCAAGAGGAACAGCTTGCCAATATACAGGCTAAAATCGCGGGTCAAACGAAATTTAACAATCTGCGGGACGACCCGTTAGCCGCATCCCACGCCGTACGCTACGATTCCTATCTTGCGCGGCTTAACCGTTTTGAAAAGAATGTTCTCTACGCGAAAGATCATTTTAACCAGACAGACGCATACCTGCGCCAAGCAAACGACGTCTTACAGCGGATTAGGGAGATAGCGGTTCAAGGCGCTAACGGAATCTATATGCGTGAAGATATGCGGGCGATGGGTATCGAGGTGAACGAGTTGATGAAAGAGCTTACCTCTATCGCTAACGCAGTGGGACCAGATGGTACGCGCATCTTCTCCGGCGATAAAGCCTTGTCTGAGCCGTTCCGTCTGATTGAAGGCAGAGTCGAAGGAGGCGAGGAAACCTTAGTAACCGCTGTTGAATACCGCGGCGCGGGTGCAACCCGCAAAACAGAAACAGGGGACCGTATCTATATCAATCTTGATATTAGCGGCGGCGAAGCGTTTTGGGCTGAAAAGATGCAGATATTCTCAAGCGTAGATGCAACTAATTACCAAGTTTCGGAAAGAAGCTCCTTCTTCATCGACGGTGTCGAAATAACCGTGAATCCGGGCGAAAATCTTGCAGGTATTGTTGACAAGATAAACGACTCCTCCGCTCCTGTCAAAGCATATATGGAACCTGATACGCGCGCTCTTGTCCTTGAGGGAACAAATGCTCACATTATTCGGCTGGAGGATAGGGAAGGAACGACTGTTTTGCAGGATTTGGGAATGATCGATTCCAATGCGGAAACCGACGCGCCAAACTGGAACCCCTCTGCCAAAGTATTCGGCGGTTCAGTGTTTGACATGGTTATGCAAGTACGAGACGCTCTCTATCAGGGCGATTCTACTATAGCTGGCGGCGCAGGCATAGGCGGCATGGACCTCGCATTGGCAAATGTGCAAGCCCGCCTCACAGACATCGGTAGCCGCGCCGAGCGCGCAGAATCTACATGGAGACGAGTAAACGCCGAGATTCCCGCAGTTACCTCAGCCTACGGACGTGAGGCTTCTCTTGACTTCGCTACCGCATCCGTAGACCTGGGTATGTTCGATTTTGCCCACAAAGCAACCTTGCAAACCGCGGCGAAGATTCTACCCCGCACACTCCTTGATTTCTTGCGGTAAGCAAATCTTGTTCAATAGATTCAGATTCACAGATGGATACAGAATCAAATGTATCCGTCTTGAATTCTGTGATTCATTAAAGTTTAAGTTGAAAAAGAGAAATTTTCCTTGACGTTTATCCCGCATTTCAGTATTTTTTTTATATGCAAAACGATGAAGAAACAAAGAACGAGTCGGTTGAAGACCCCAATATATCTGTTCTCGAAACGCCGGTTGCTGATCCGGAAGTCGTTAATTTCGACTCGAATGACGCAAGAATCGCGCAACTAGAGGTGGAAAACTCTGCGCTTAAAGACCAATACCTGCGAAAAGCGGCTGATTTTGAAAATTTTCGCAAGCGGATGAATCGTGAAAAGCAGGACGCCATTGATTTTGCCAATCAGAGCCTACTTCTTGATATCGTGCAGGTGATTGACGACTTTAAGCGAGCAATCAAATCTGCGGAAACATCTCAAGACTTTCAGAGTTTTTTTGATGGTGTAAAGATGATTGAGAATCGGCTTTCTTCGGAATTGGAAAATAAGTGGGGACTGAAACATTTCGATTCTGCGGGCGAGTTGTTTGACCCGAATCGGCACGAAGCCTTAATGGTGGAAAAGTCAGCGGATATAACTGAAGCGACCGTCGTGGAAGACTTCGTCAGAGGCTACACTCTGAAAGATCGTGTGATTCGCGCCGCAAAAGTAAAGGTGGCAATGCCTGAATTAGGCGTGGGAAATTGAGAAATAGGTTCGTTGTTTGTATTCAAAGCTTGGTGTTTCAAGTAATGATTGCTAACAAAAGCCTAACTCCCCATTATATAAAAAATAAAAGGAGAAAATTATGGGTAAGATAATAGGAATTGATTTAGGGACGACGAATTCGTGTGTCGCCGTGTTGGAAGGCGGCGAGCCTGTTGTCATTCAAAACTCAGAGGGTGGACGTACAACGCCGTCTATCGTAGGCTTCACCAGCAAAGGTGAACGTGTTGTGGGACAGCCCGCGAAAAACCAGATGATTACTAATCCGGAAAACACGGTCTACTCCATCAAGCGGTTTATGGGGCGTAGGTTTTCCGAGGTTGGATCAGAAATGGAACGCGTGCCTTACCATGTTGTCGAACAAGGCAATGACGTGCGTGTCAGCATTGACGATAAGAAGTATTCGCCACAGGAGATTTCCGCCTTCATTTTGCAAAAAATGAAGAAAACCGCCGAGGATTACTTGGGTGAAACCGTAACCGAGGCGGTTATCACGGTGCCGGCTTACTTTAACGACGCTCAAAGGCAGGCGACTAAGGATGCGGGCAAAATCGCAGGACTTGAGGTAAAACGCATCATCAATGAGCCAACCGCCGCGTCTCTTGCTTTCGGCTTCAACAAGGACCAGAAAAAAGAGAAAACTATCGCGGTTTACGACCTTGGTGGTGGTACATTCGACGTATCCATTCTCGAATTGGGAGACGGCGTGTTTGAAGTGAAAGCCACTAACGGCGATACCCATCTCGGCGGCGACGATTTTGACCGTCGTATCATGGAATGGCTCATCACCGAGTTTAGAAATGACACCGGTATCGACCTTGGTAAAGATCGAATGGCGCTTCAGCGGCTCCGTGAGGCTTCGGAAAAGGCGAAAATTGAACTTTCCGCCATGCAGACAACCGAAATTAACCTACCATTCATCACAGCCGATGCAAGCGGTCCCAAACACCTACAGAAGAGTCTCACTCGCGCCAAGTTCGAGCAAATGGTGAGCGATTTACTTGAGCGTTCTAAGGAACCATGTAAAAAAGCGCTGACCGATGCGGGATTGTCCGCGGACAAGATTGACGAAGTGATCCTCGTCGGCGGCTCGACTCGTATTCCAGCGGTTCAGCAAATCGTCAAGGAACTGTTCCGCAAAGAGCCGAACAGGGGCGTAAACCCTGACGAGGCGGTCGCCATTGGCGCGGCTATTCAAGGCGGCATCCTTGCAGGCGATGTGCACGACGTACTTCTGCTTGACGTTACACCGTTGTCCCTGGGCATCGAAACCCTTGGCGGTGTGATGACCAAGCTCATCCCGCGTAACACGACTATCCCGACCCGCAAGAGTCAAACATTCTCAACCGCGGCTGACGGGCAGACAGCGGTTACGATACACGTCTTGCAGGGCGAGCGTGAAATGGCGGGACAGAACCGTACGCTCGGCAACTTCAACCTTGAAGGTATTCCGCCCGCGCCGCGAGGCATCCCACAGATTGAGGTTACGTTTGACATTGACGCCAACGGTATTGTCCATGTGTCAGCCAAAGACCTCGGTACCGGTAAGGAGCAGAAAATCCGTATTGAAAGCTCGTCCGGCTTGAACGAAACAGACATCGACCGTATGGTCAAAGAAGCAGAGCTTAACGCTGAAGAGGACAAGCGCGAAAAGGAAAAAGCCGAAATCCGTAATGAGGCTGATTCTATGATCTATAGTACCGAAAAGAATATCCGTGACTTTGGCGACAAGGTGTCTCCTGCGGATAAGTCTAAAACTGAGGAAGCCATCGCGGAACTGAAACACGCCTTGGAAAGCGACGACGTTCAGGTTATCAAAGACAAAGTCGAGGCTCTGAAAAACGTTGCCTATAAGATAGGCGAGGAAATCTACAAACAACAGGGTGCGCAAGCAGGTGCGCAGGGTTTTGACCCGTCAGGCACGGCGGAAGCCGGCGGCGCTTCCGCAAATAGCGCGGACAACACTAAAACCGCCGAAGACGCGGACTACACGGTTGTCGAAGACAAATAAGTTTTAGTGAGCCACAGGTATATAGGCGACGTTGTTTGCTAAAAATCGTCTATGTGGACTGTGGCTCACTAAATTAATTGAAGAAATGTAAAATCGTATTTCATGTAATATAGTCCCCCTCCCCTGCCTTTAATTGATAAACTTGTTATGTGCATTTGGGATGAAATTATCTTGACACAATAAAAATATTGCTATATTCTGCGTTGAAATACAATACGGAGGATGTAATGCGCGATAAGCACTCCCTGTCGAAGACCCTTTTCCTGTTTGTTTCAATAATCATCATTCTTAACGCCTGCGCGACCGGCGGAACCACCATCCACCACGGACCAGACGGCACATTACGAACAGGCAGTACGTGATATGAAGGAGCAAAGCTACAATATCCTACGCGGTATACTCAGGGGAATAAAATGAAGAAATTATTTTTTATTGCTATTATTGTCTTTATTTCTGGATTTGTTTTTTCACAAGCAGGAAGCACTGAATATAATTATGCAGGTGGAAATGGTACAATTTTAAGTCAAACTACTGAAAACGAGGAAAAAATCTTAATAAGAAAACATGAGCAACAGCTTTATGTATCACCAACTAGTATGGGTAAGGATGAACTGAATGTATACGAAAAACCAAATATAAATACTAATAGACTGTTTGTATTAAAAGATCAAGATGGTGTAAATACATTAGAATTAGCATTTATTGAAAATACATCTACTGGAAAGAAATCAGGGTGGATTAAAATAAGAACAGATGATAATAAAATTGGTTGGATTGAATCTTCTGCACGTGATATATATTCAGAGGGCAATTGGTCAATAACGGAAATACTAACCGTTAATAACAGGAATTGGACGGTTAGAAAATTGAGTGGCGGATTGGTTGTATGGGAAGTATTAAATGTCAGGGACAATCCAGGAATCAATGGCACGAAAGTGTTGTTTAAATTAATCCCCACAAAAGATGATCAGGAAATACACATATCTTTTATGGCAATGACAGAAGAAAAAGATACAATTGACAATAGAACGGATCATTGGGTAAAAATAATAGATAGTCAGAAACGAATTGGGTGGATGTTTGCCGGTTATGGTGATGTAAATCGTGGAGGACCAAAATATCTTAATCATCCTGAAGCATATATAGGTTTTCATTTCTGGCCACCATGATTATATTTGTATAAAAGGTGGGTATTGTGCATAACAGGACTGCTTACGCTTCGCCGCCAGTAGGCGGCTCGGGGTTCCGTTCGGCTAGATCATTCGCCTACGGCTCATTCCCACGCCAGCCTACACCCACATTTTGTCGGCACTGGTCTTTGCTACGCAAAGCCCTTATTCGGGCCGCCAAAACGTCGTAAACAGCCGGAACGTTATGCGAAATAGCGGCTAAATTTTTATGAAAAATTATTGAATAACCTATTGACAAAAGTAAATTGAAACTATAAAATGATAACATAAAATTTCATGGAGGAATTTATGGCATTCTTGAAAAAAATTTTTCGGAAATTTGCAAATTTGGGGGCCAATAATATAAAACCCATTTTTGAAACGGTGTTTTTGGCACTTGGTGCTTTTTTGTAAAAACAAAAATAGAAAATTATCACCCCCCCCCCCCCCCCCCCCATTATCAATTTAACGATTATGAATTTAAAATTTTCAGCCAGTGGGGCGATGATGGCTTGATACAATATCTCATTAAAAATATAAAAATAGAGAATGAAATCTTTATTGAATTTGGTGTTGAGGATTATTCTGAATCAAATACAAAATTTTTGATGATGAATAATAATTGGAAAGGTTTTGTAATGGATAGTTCGGAAGAAAATATGGCAAGATTAAAAAACAAAAATTGGTTCTGGAAATATTCATTAAAGACAAAGGCCGTTTTTATCACCAAAGAAAATATAAACGGACTTTTAGCTGAAACCGGATTTAAAAATATAGGTTTGTTGCATATAGACCTTGATGGAAATGACGCGCATATTTTGGAGACACTAGATTTAACAGAATTAAATCCAGCGATAATTATTATGGAGTATAATTCTGTATTCGGAAAGGAACGGACAATAAGTGTTCCCTATGATAAGAACTTTATAAGAACGGAAAAGCATTACAGTAATTTGTATTTTGGAGCATCTTTACCCGCTCTAACTTTCATTGCCAATAACAAGGGTTATGGTTTAGTTGGTTGTACTTTAGCAGGCAATAATGCATATTATGTCAGAAAGGATTTATTGAATGAAACAATAAAAGAAAAAACAATAGACGAAGTATATGTTTTAAGTAGATATCGGGAAAGCCGAAATAAAGATTATTCGCTATCATATTTGGATGGAGACGATCGATATAAAATAATAAAAGGTTTAGATGTAATAAATGTAAAAACAAATGAAATGGAAAAATTATAAAAATCATGAAGTACGCCGCTACTTCGCATAACAGGTCTGTATATGCTTCGCCGCCTTACGGCGGCTCGGGCTATGTTCGGCTAGGTCATTTCGCTACGCTCCATTCCCACGCCTCACTCCGCCACATTTTGCCAGCCCTGGTCACTGCTCCGCAGTGCCCTTATTCGGGCTGTCAAAACGTCATATACAGCCGGAACGTTA
>JAISEA010000040.1 GCA_031264475.1 Treponema sp.
CCAAGGGAGATCATATTGGAAATACGGTCAGCTACTTTTAAGATTTTGGCGTTTATGGAGCCGTGTTCCCGTATGCGGGTGAGGAACTGGGGCTTTGTCTCCTCGTGCCGCCGCGTAACCTCCAGCACAAGGTTGTAAACAGCCGCGCTCTCGTAATCAATGGACAACAGAAGGTTGTGGTTGAAATTCGGCGCGTCTTCAATAACGTCATGCACAATAGCCGCCTTGAGCAGAACCGAATTAAAGTAACCATAATCTACGAGAATCGCCATCGTGTCGAGCTGGTGCCTGAACATATTGCCCCCGCCTTCGCGGGTCTTGCCGATCAACACGGTGGCAAGCTGTATATAGGGCGCTAAATGCGTCCCTTTCAGACGAAGCATCTCTTCCATCGTCATACTTTGTTTCAAAGGTATTTTTACTTGAGTCATAACGCATCCCTATTTTTGAGCGCCTAGCCCCATATCCCGCACATAAGCCGTAAGCTTTTCCACGCGGGTGTATGCGGTCGCGCGCTTCGCCTGCTCATTTTTTACCAAATCAGGCGGCGCATTCCGTAAAAAATCTTCGTTGGCAAGCTTGGTTTCCAAATTGCCTATGAACCTCTTATCTTTTTCAAGCTCTTTGGTAAATTTTTGTTTGAGGAACGAAAGATCAACCGCGTCCGCGATAAACACAAACGCCTCAAAACCATTACCCACAAGCCCAATAGCGCCTTGCGTACTAGACTTTTCATCGCCAATACTGCATGAAAGCTCGCTTATATTCGCCAAAAGCTTCACCAGAGAGGAATTCTCACGCAGGAATTCCTCGAATTCCGCGGATGCCAGTACGGACTCGAAATTCACCGTAACCCGCGCCTTTTTTTCCGGTGGAACCGTACATTCGCTTCGCAACGTCCGTATTCGCCGCGTCAAGTCTTGCAGAATCCCGAAATTCTTCTCGATTTCCGCATCCTCTTCGTTAAAGACAGGCAGAGGATACGGCGCGGTAATCAAAGGCTCTTCGGTATTGGGCAATTTGCCGTAGATTTCCTCAGTTACAAAAGGGATAAGCGGGTGCAATAACCGTAACGCTTGCGCCAACACATCCAAAAGCACCGATACAGCCCTGTCTTTTTCCACCTCGTCGTCTGAACGCAGAGACAATTTCATGGCCTCTACATACCAATCGCAAAAGTCGTTCCAGAAGAAGCTATCCGCCACAGACGCGGCGTCGTTGTAGCGGTAGGACAAGAAAGCGTCTGTCATAGCTTTCGCGGCTGTATTCAAACGCGAATGAATCCATCGGTCAACCATACGGAGAGACGGATTCTCTATGAGATTGCGTCCCTCAAGGTTCATCAGGATAAAACGGCTGGCGTTCCAGACCTTGTTGGCAAATCTGGAGCCGAGTTTGAATGAATCTTTGTCAATCAGAACATCCTGCCCTTGGGCGCATAGATAAGCAAGCGTGAATTTCACTGCGTCCGCGCCGAATTCGTCCACAAGTTCGAGAGGATCAAGCCCATTGCCTAGGCTTTTACTCATCTTACGTCCTTGTTTATCACGCACCAGCCCGTGAATGTAGATGTCGCGGAAGGGAACCTGCCCCGTGAATTCAAGCCCAGCCATTATCATACGTGAAACCCAGAAGAAGATAATATCGTAAGCCGTAATGAGCGCAGTTGTGGGGTAGAATCTCCGCAAATCCGCGGGTTTTTCACGTTTCGCCTGTTCCACGCCCTCCCATCCAAGAGTACTGAAGGGCCAGAGCCAGCTCGAAAACCACGTATCAAGCACATCTGGGTCTTGAACGACCGCGCCGCCGCAATGGGGACATTGTTCAACATCGGTGCGGGAAACCGTAGTTTTACCGCACGAGGCGCATATCCACGCGGGTATGCGGTGTCCCCACCATAGCTGGCGGCTGACGCACCAATCCCGTATATTGGCGAGCCAATGCGCGTAAGTGTTTTCCCATCGTTTTGGATAGAAGACGATTTCGCCGCGTTTCCATGCGTCAAGGGCTTTTTCCGCAAGCGGCTTCATCCGCACGAACCACTGTTCAGACAAAAACGGTTCTATCACCGTATTACACCGATAGCAACGCCCGACCGAGTGAACGATTTCTTCTTCTTTTATGAGCAAACCCTGTGCCTTGAGGTCTTGAACCACAGCCTCACGCGCTAAAGCGATAGTCATATTGCGGTATTTAGGCGGAACCTCCGCGTTGAGTCTGCCGTCCTGCGTCAAGATACTGATAACTTGCAGATCGTGGCGTTTGCCAACCTCCCAGTCGTTAATATCGTGCGCAGGCGTGATTTTCATTAAACCAGTACCGAAGTTTGGATCAATATATGGGTCTGCAATGACGGGAATGTCCCGGTCGGTTAAGGGCAGGTGTACGGTTTTACCAATAAGATGTTTATACCGCTCATCGTCTGGATGAACCGCGACCGCCGTATCTCCGAATAGGGTTTCAGGACGAGTAGTGGCTAATTCCACAAAGCCGCTTTGGTCAGCGTAAGGATAGCGGATATGGTACATTTTGCCCGGAGTATCTTCGTGTTCAACTTCGTCGTCTGCAAGCGCGGTACCGCAACCGATGCACCAGTTCACCAGATAATTACCTTTATATAAAAGATTCCTCTCATAGAGAGAGACGAACACATCCCGCACAGCAAGAGACAAGCCTTGGTCAAGGGTGAACCGTTCCCGCGTCCAGTCAACGCTATTACCCATAACCGCGATTTGCTTTGAGATAACGGCATGGTGTTCCGCCTTGACTTTCCATGTTTCATTGGTGAAGTCTTCACGACTCATATCGCTTCTGTGTTTCCCCTGCGCCTTGAGACGTTTTTCCACGACGTTCTGCGTAGCGATGCCTGCGTGGTCTGTTCCGGGAACCCAGAGAGTCGGTTCTCCGCGCATACGGTGAAACCGAATAACGATGTCTTGTAAGGTTTGATTCAGTCCATGACCCATGTGTAGGACGCCGGTAACATTTGGCGGCGGTATGACGATGACATAAGGAGGCTTGCCGTCTTGGGACTCTACAGGACTAAATGCGCCACTTTCCAGCCATTGCGCGTATATTCTATCTTCAAAGCTCTTTGGGTTATAAGCTTTCTCTAATTCAATCTTGTGCATGAGGGGATAATTACATATTTTAAATAAAGTTTCAAGAGGGCGTGGTAAAATGAAGCAAGCGTTTGATAGTTCTTGGCTTACATTCTTGATATTGACAGAAAATTCTCGATAATCTTTGCGCCCAGAGGCGTAAGAATGGATTCCGGATGGAACTGTACCCCGAAGACGGAATCAGGACGGCTTATGCCCATAACCTCGCCGTCATCGGCGCGGGCGGTAACAGCGAGAGCGTCCGGTATTGTATTGGCGTCAACAGCGAGCGAGTGATAACGCGCCGCTTGAATAACGGACGGCAGTCTCTGAAAGAGAGGACAGCTCTGGTCAAGAGTTACTGCGGAGGACTTGCCGTGCATAAGGGTCTTTGCATAGGTAATAGTTGCACCGAAAACTTCGCAAATAGCCTGATGTCCCAGACACACGCCTAGTATGGGGATTTTACCACTAAAAGCCGAAACAACCTGTTCGCATATACCCGCGTCTTGGGGTCTGCCAGGACCAGGCGATATAACAATGTGGCTGGGATTGAGAACCACTATGTCCGCAAGCCCGATTTCGTCGTTCCGTACAACCCGAATATCAGGATTTAATCTCCCGATGAGCTGGTACAGATTGTAAGAGAAACT
>JAISEA010000054.1 GCA_031264475.1 Treponema sp.
TGTGGGCACATTAACCTTATCTATGACATATTCGCGTCTTGCGTTGTCAAAATAACCGTATTTCATTGTTCCTCCAAGTTAAAAAACCATTGTATCTTATTTTTCTTTCTTTTTCAAGACACGCCAGCGTGTTTAACGACTTCATACGGGGTGTTGTTAGAAAGGGTGTACCGCTGTCCCCGTCTTGACGGTTACGCTTGCTTTGCAAGCGGAACCTGCTCGTTGTTAGGTAATCCACACGCACGGCGGAGCAAGACGCTTTAAAACACCCGGAGGGTGCGCTTGTAAGCAAGCGGAACCTTCGCTTTATCTGACTCCGCCGCACGTCTCGTCTCTGCTCATTGCTAACTATTCACTTTCGGGGGTCTTCCGCCCCCCCCCCCGCCGTGTAATCTATTGTCTGAGAGAGACAGGAAATGACAGCCGCTTCATCAGGAGAGATCGGAAATACCCGACAGATCAAGCATCGGTATATCTTATAGATCGGAAATACCCGACGGATCAGGCATCGGTATATCTCAATATATCATAAGTAATTACCTATGGAACAGCAGTAGTTACCTTCGCTCAAGAAGTAACTACTTTTGGTTCATAAGTAACTACTTTTAGCCCAGAAGTAACTACTTATAGCTCAGAAGTAACTACTTTTGGCTCAAAAGTAGTTACTTTTAGACTAGAAGTAACTACTTCTATATCAGAAGTAACTACTTCTATATCAGAAGTAACTACTTCTACTCAAGAAGTAGTTAATAATAGATCATCAGAAATAGTCTTTACATTAGGGCAAAGACGCAAAGCAATCTCGCGCCAATAGGAAGGTATGTGAGCCGAGCGTTTTCGGTAGAGTCCAGAGTTGAACGGCGTCCGCGACGGGGCGGCGGATTTGTTGTTTGACGATTCAACGCGAGAGGCGTGTATGACAAAAAAATTTTTGAATTTAAAATCAAAAAAGTCCAATATGTACTTGACATCGGTAATATTTAGTATATAATGTCTAAATACGATTTATATCGGAAATTTCTTTAGGAGGAATAAATGAAGAAGTTTTTTCTAGGATTTTTGGTTCTTGCGGTGTCAATGATCACCATATTAGCAGGATGCCAAAAACAAGCTGCCCCGGCCTCTGCGCAATCGCAGTCGTCGGCAGAGCAGAAAGTCACTCTTAAGGTGTTAAATTACTTTGATTTAACATCCGCAAATTCCGCTGATGGTATTACGAAGATTTGGGATACCTACACAGCGTCTCACCCGAATATTATTGTTGAAAGGGAAGACCTGTTTAACGATCCCTTCCATAACAAGACGGAAGCTTACGCCGCCTCTGGTAATTTGCCCGACGTTATGTACGCATGGCCTTCCGGACGTTCAACCACCCTCTATGCCAACCGCTTACTCAGAGACCTTACTCCGCTTATTCAGAGGGACGGGCTGACCGCTTCTTACAACCCCTTGGCGCTTGATCCAAGTCAGTTTGCAGGCGGCTATGTTGGTATCCTTACCCAAGGAATCACCTCAAGCCACGCCTTCTATGTGAACACAGCAGTGCTTGCGGACGCTGGACTCCAGCCCGCGACAACCTATGATGAGCTCAAGGCACAGGTCCCGGTTCTCAAAGCAAAGGGTTACGATACCATTCTCATGGCGAACAAAGACACGTGGGTTATGCAATCCTGTCTGTTCTCCCTTATCGCGGGACGCTTCGGCGGCGTGGGCTGGGAGCAGAATATACTCAATGGTCAAGCGAAATTCACGGACCCTGACTTCTTAAACGCCATCAGATTCGTCAAACAGATGTATGACGACAATGTGCTTTCCCAAGACACGCTCACCACCGACTACGGCACCGTTACAGGTCTGTTTGCCCAGAATAGAGGCGCATACTTGATTGACGGAGATTGGCGCGTCGGCGCATTTATCACTGATCAGTCTTCCGGCGCGGCTCTGATTTCCCCTGCCAACCAAGAAAACATCCTTATCACCGTGTTCCCAGACATCCCCGGCGCAAAACTCAACAAATCTACATCCGGTATTCTTGGAACAGGGTGGGGTATGCGAGCCGATATTCCAGCAGGCTCTCCGCAAGAAGCGGCCGCTTGGGATTTGGTTAAATACCTCTCCGGCAAAGACGTTCTTACCTATCAGGTGAACACCGGCGCAATATCAACGCCCAGCCGTAGCGACATTGACACCAGCACCATGACGCTTGAACCCATGCAAAAAGCCATCATCGCTTTGCCCACCCAATACACAGCTTCGACAGCGGTTATTGACGGCGTATTTGCTGGTCCCGTCTATACCCCGTTGAACGATGGTCTACAGGCTATCGGCATCGGAACCTGGACCCCGGAACAAGTCGCTCAAGCTACTCAAGAAGCTTTTGAGGCTTGGAAGGCGGAACAACAGTAATAGTCTATTCAAAAACAAAGAGGCTGTGCAAAGAGCGCAGTCTCTTTGTTTTTGTACGAGGACTTTATCCATTAAAAACAACAAAAATCTGGGGATAACACAATCGTTCATCCCCAAATTTTTGTAAAGAGCTTTTGTGTGGGGTTTCCCACTTCGCCTTCTACGGTTATCGCATCTAGGCAGGTTAATTAACCCCACTTGATATTTTCATTCATCACTTTATAAGGAGGTGAAAATGAGTGATTTAACCGCAAAAAGGGAACAAACTTTTTCTTATCTGCTCCTCGTTATCCCTGCAGTGCTCGTCTATTTTTTTGTAGTAGCTTTCCCTACAGTGTTTTCCGTTGTCTTGAGTCTAACGAACTACAGGGGCGGAAAAGTCTTTGGCAATAGTAACATAGACTTCGTGGGTTTGAGAAGTTATGTAAGGGTGTTTACGTATCCGGGCGGTCCTTTTTATATTGCCCTTCGTAACAATATGCTCATAGTGCTTATGTCCGTCTTCGGGCAGATACCTTTGGGCTTCGCCCTCGCTTATATCTTATCCCGAAAACTCGTGAAAGGCGTAGACTTTTTTCAAACCGTGATTTATCTTCCCAATGTCATCACGCCCGTCATTATCGGTATCCTTTTTAACAGTTTCTTCCTCGGCAGATACAGCGTTTATGCGGAAATTGTAAGAATTTTTAATCCAGCGGCAGAATTCGGATTGAGTAAATACCCCATGATTCCGGTGCTTATCGTCATGCTTTGGATGTATACAGGTATGTATGTCATCATATTCTTGGCGAACATCCAGCGTATTGACACATCTATCATTGAAGCCGCAAAGATAGACGGCGCTTCTGAGGGACAAGCCCTCTGGTACATCATCCTGCCATCTCTCTCCGGCGTCATCGTTACAAGCGCCATTCTCGCCATTTCCGGTTCTTTGAAATCATTCGATCTGTTGTTCGTTATGACAGGCGGCGGTCCGGCTGGACAAACCAGTGTGCTTTCTATCTTTATGTTTGATCGGGCGTTTAAAACAAGCCCGGATTATCCTCTCGCAAACGCCATCTCCACGATAATGGTCATCATAAGCTTCATCTTGATTGGTATTACTCAACTCGTGGAAAAGAAATTCGGTGGTAAGGAGTAGCAAATGGACGTAAGAAATCAAGACATTCCAGTAAAAATAGTCATCTATATTATCATGCTGATCTTCGCTGTTTTGGCGATCTACCCTCTCTTGTGGATGTTCATCCAGTCTTTCAAGACAACCCAGGAGTATATGGGTACAAACAAGTTATCCTTTCCGCAGGACTGGTTCAAGTCAGCCTTCATGGGCGGTAACCCGGCCAGACCGTGGCAGGGGAATTACCCCTACGCCTGGAGTCAGGCGAATTTTGGTATGCTTTTCATAAACAGTATCTTCTATACCGTTGCCACCGTGGTATCTGTGGTTGTCCTTAGTGCAATGGCGGGATTCGCTTTTTCCAAGATTCCAAGCAAGGCGACCCCGGTGCTTTTCGGCGTCTTCATCATTGGCATCCTACTCACTTTACAGTCTATCATGGTGCCGCTCTTTCTCATGGTGAACGCGGTGCATCTCTACAACACCCGTCTGGGGGTACTGATTCCCTACATAGGCTTGGGCTTACCAATGGGTATCTACCTTGCAACCGACTTCGTGAGGAGTGTACCTGACGCAGTGATTGAATCCGCCCGCATTGATGGAGCGAAATACCTCAAGATTTTCTCCAGTATCATTCTTCCAATGATTTCGCCGGTCGCCATGACCATAGCAATTCTGACCTTCTCCGGCACATGGAACGAATTCATGCTCATCAATATTCTCGCATCTTCAGGAAACGGCTGGGCGAATATTAAATCCCTGCCTGTGGGTATCAATATGTTCTCAGGAGCGCTCGCCTCGGACTACGGTAAGCAATTCGCCGCACTCACTATGGGCGCGGTACCTATGATTGCGTTCTATTTGTCTTTCCGCAAGCAAATCACCAAGGGCGTTGCCGCAGGCGCGGTCAAAGGCTAATCAAAGAAGAGAATAATGAATGAAAGTAGCGATGTCATGCAATTTCAGCACATTCATTATTCTCTAAAAATCAATTATTTAATAAAGACTTCCCACCACCTTTTTGTAAACATCCAATAGCATCATAATAATGGCGTTAGTTGCAAACGAACTTCCGCTTCGCCCGCGAAACTGTTGTTATAGAGATAAACCCGTTGAGCGTCAATCTTCGACTCAAGCGGCGCATCTACCACCACCAACGGCGTATCTTTTAAGTAATCCGCAGGTATAAAAATCTCGGTAGGTTGTTCTATTGACGGATCAGCCTTGAAAGTATACGAGAAAAAGCCTGTTTTCCTGTTCCACGATAAACGTAGAGGTATACCCGAAGTCGCCATAGGGTATGGACGGAGCCAACCGCGTATAGCGCGAGGCTTGTTTTCCGAAAAGATAGACAAATCCTCGCCGTTCCAATGATCGCCCTCGGCGTTTGTGTTATCCGCCGTGTAATTCCAAATGGTTGAATGGAGTAATAGCGCGTCAATCGCATCATAATATATGGAAAGCGCAGTTTCGTGGATATGGTAATCGCCTGTTTTGAAAGCTTTCCGTCCATTTAAGTCAAAAGGCAATCCGAATTCGCCTAAAAGACATGGCATATCGTTCATTCTTTCGCGGGTCCAATCAATGGACTCGCGTAGGCACGCGGTAAAATAAGCGGCGATGTTTTTCTTACCAAATACGGGCTTGCGTGTTTTTGCGTTTACCGTGAACCAAGGACAGAAGGACTTGGTAAAAAGAGCCGCCCCGTCGTACCAATGGAATGCGTTGACTGCGTTTGCGGGTGCGTCTCCCTTTGTCCATGAAGGCTGTTCGCCCATAGGAACGCCTTCAATAAACAGAAACGCCTTTTTATTTTGTTCTCTGATACGCTCCGCGAATTTGCTTATGAAAGGTTTTAAGAAATCATTGGCAAAAGAGACAGGCTTTCCGTGTATTACCGCGAAGTTTTTCCCAGATAGTTTCGGCGTTCCTCCTTCGTCAGACCAAAAGCCGGCTTGTTTCCATGGACAAGAAAAGCCTTCTTTGAATAAAGAGGTAGATTCATAAATCTGTGAGTCGATGGTTCTTTCGCCTAAGAAGTTGGTTTCATAGATTGGAACTTTGGTACGATAGCCTGACGCGGCGGTCATTGCCATAAATGGAGAGGGTAAGGGTCCTAACTTCACCATGTAGTTTTCAAGCTTGTTCAAGTCTCGGCAACCAATAAAGCCTGGGTGCGGCTCGTTCATAGAGCCGAAGCCTACTATGGCGGCGCAGTTCTTTAGTCTACGGTAGCAATGTTTAAATGCGGCGATGTAACGCTCTTGGAGAAAATCTTGCGCTGGCTCGTCATCTATGCGGAAGTCTGGCGCAAAGGCGGCGCCTCCGAAGAACAGGGTGAACATAGTTGCGGTTGCGTAGCGGTTATAATTCGTGGTCCAAAGCATAGGAGGCGCTTTTTCCCCCGAAAGTCCTTGTTCAGTGATTGCCGCGCCTGTTGAGTCGAGTTTCGTTATGTCTATGCCGATTTTCTCCAATGTCCATGCGGGTGCGCCGTCTCCGCCGGTCCATCTGCTCCACACATCTTGGTGTGGATCCATATAAACGCTTATGCCGTTCTTTTCTGCGATGAGGAGGATTTTTCGCAGATATGCCAGATACTCCTCGTCATAGACGCCAGGTCCCGCGTGTTCTATAGCTTCCCATGTGATAAAAAAGCGAATAAAGGTGAAGCCCCACGAGCGGAGTCTGGCAAAATGCGCCTCGGCGTGCTCTAGTGGGAATGGTCTGCCTACGAAAGAGGCGGTTTCAGGCGATGTAAGCGGAGTAGGGTGGAACGGAGTTTTACTCCCAACGTTACAGCCGCGCAGAATCAGCGTCCTCCCTGATTCGTCAAGTATAAGGTTGTTTTGTATATTCATATTTTCAATATACCAAGAAGTCAATCACCCTTTCAAGACACCCTTCGGGTGTTGGATGACTTCACAATGGTTGTTGTTTGAAAGGGTGTGCCGCTGTCCCCGTCTTGACGGTTACGCTTGCTTTGCAAGCGGAACCTGCTCGTTGTTAGGTAATCCACACGCACGGCGGAGCAAGACGCTTTAAAACACCCGAAGGGTGCGCTTGTAAACAAGCCGCCGGCGACCCCTTTCGCTCTGTTACGAGACGCGGTACTCTTTCTCACGAGCAAACGTTTATAACCGTGGTGTCTGACACCTTTCGCGCAAGTTACTTTAACCCGCTGAGGCTGGGGTTAAAACCCAAGGAGTTTGAGTTGAACCCCGGGAGTTTGAGTTGAACCCCAAGGAGTTTGAGTTGAACCCCCGGAAGTTTGAGTTAAAACCCAAGGAGTTTGAGTTGAAACCCCGGAAGTTTAAGTTAAAACCCAAGGAGTTTAAGTTGAAACCCCGGGAGTTTAAGTAGTCCGAATATAAGCCAGTGTCAGACATCAAGACCCAAAACACAATACCCAAGCGATGTCTGACATCAAAGGGAAGATCATGACACTTTAAAACACCCGAAGGGTGCACCTCGCGTGAAAAGATAAAAAAATCGGCAATCCGCGTAACAGGTATTTATAATATTTTGTTTTATTTGAATAAAGGAAGAATATGCGAAAAAAGAACAGACTTGTTACCCTCATTTTAGTGGCTTTGACCGGTATTTTTGTGATAGGAATGGCGTTTTTGTTGCTTCAAAGGCAACAATCGAGCCAGCCCGTGCCCCGTGGAACCGCCCCCCCTGCTCAGGCTGGAGGAAGCCCAAGGCGCGGTGGAACTTCGGCGGCGAATAGAACCCCTGTACGGGTTGTATCTGCCATACGTGGGAGTGTCGAGAGCAGTATCGTCATAAACGGAGACGTCTTGGCGGGCAAAGAGATTTCTATCTACCCATCGGTTGCTGGGAAGCTTGCGTCAACGCGGCTCAAGCCGGGAGAAGCGGTCTTTCGTGGGCAGGTTCTAGCGATGGTTAATCCGTCTCGTCCGGGGGAAGTCTACGAGCAAAGCCCGGTCGCGTCGACTATAGATGGAACGGTTTTGTCAGTGCAGGCGAACACAGGCGACACGGTTACCGCGAATACCGTAGTTTATGTGGTTGGAGACATCTCTAATACCGTGGTTGAATCTTTTGTACCAGAGCGTTTTTCGGCGTCGATTCATGAAGGGCTTGCCGCAAATGTTTCTTTTGAGGCTATACGCGGCGAATCCTTTACCGCGACTGTGAGCGAAGTGAGTCCTGTGCTTGACCCGTCAAGCAGAACTATGCGTATTCGTCTGAATTTCGCAAAAAAAGACGCGCGTATAAAGCCGGGTATGTTCGCCCAAGCGAGTCTTGTAACGGAGACGCGGAGCGGCGTTCTCACCATTCCCAGAGACAGCGTTATAAACACCTACGGCTCTTTCATTGTCTTTGTTGTTGACGAAAACAGCGTGGCTCACCAAGTGGAAATCAGTATAGGCTTGGAAAACGAGGAGAAAATCGAGGTAATAAGCGGTCTTGAGGAAGGAGATCGCGTTGTATTTGAAGGGCAGAACTTCTTAACTGACGGCGATACTGTACGAATAGTGGACTAACACCCTTCGGGTGTTTAAATACTTCTCAACGGGCGCTGTCTGAAAGGGTGCGCCGCTGACCCCGACATGACGGTTACGCTTGTAAACAAGCGGAACCTCCGCGTCGTTGGGTAATCCACACGCACAGTGGAGCAAGAAGCTTTAAACCACCCGAAGGGTGCGCTTGTAAACAAGCGGAACCTACTCTTTATTAGAAGGAAGGGGCGGCGTACACAAGTGGAACCTCCGCGTTTCTGACACCGCCGCACGTCTCGCCTTTGCTCTCTACTCATTGCTCATTACTCATTGCTATTGTTTGAGGGGGGCGCGACATAAGGGCGGGCGCGGCGTGGCACGCGCCGTATGCGAGGAGTTATCGCGCCTGTTGTCCCTCAAAAAAAAATAATTCCGCATTTCCTCTTGATAAATATTTTAGAATTAGTTATACTCATTATAAGGCGTAATGATGTTACCGAGTCATAAATATTCCGATAAACAACAAAGGCTTATCAGCCGACAACTCTCTGAATATAATAGTGTTAGCTATTATATTTTCGCAATAGAGAGTGCCCCCCCCCCCCACTGTACTTTATTATATAATAGAAACACCAAACACAGAACTCGCGCGGCATTAAAACGCTCAGCGCAAGAGCCTCCGCTGGCTTCGATGTGCGCGGCGCGTCTCTCTTCTCACATGGAACGTCTGGCTCAACGGGCGCGTCATTCAAGTACTTGGTTACTCCATCCAAGTACTAATTTACTTCGTCAAAGTACTAATTTACTCCAATTAAGTACTTGGTTACTCCGCGCAAGTACTAATTTACTACAAATTAGTACTTGGTTACTCTATACAAGTACTAATTTACTACGCACAAGTACTAATCTGTTCCATCAAAGTACTAATTTACTCCGCATTAAGGCTCACTCGGAGCAACCTCAACTGTCCCTTATCAAGGGTAATCCTTTACGGGTTATTATCTTTTCTATATACAAAAGGAGATCATCATGATTCCTATTAATGACAATGCCATTGGCTCATGGGCTGATAATTTTATCACCCGG
>JAISEA010000011.1 GCA_031264475.1 Treponema sp.
TTGGAAATGAAACTTCCGATGTGGAATATTCTAATACCGCAATTGCCCGCGGCGGCATTTATTTAGTTAATAATCCATCATTATATTTAGATAATGAAAATAATAGCGTAACGTTATCCACAAAGCCAATATTTTCTGAAGAAATAGCATATAATTATTCATTTCGGTATCAAGTTTCAGTGAAAATGAATGACGAGCAGTCATATAGTTACAGTGAAAATTCAAATGAATTAACATGGAATTTTTTCGCAATGAAAGATAGCCTTATTGAAGAGTATGGATTAAAAGGTGATTTACCAGCGTTTGTTTCTTCATATTGTAAAATACAATATGGAAATTTAGTGTGGATTGTTGGCGTTGTAAACAGTGATGAATTTTATATCTCATTTTAAATAAAAAATAATAAAACAATGATGTACACCTCTGCTTTGCATAACAAGGCTGTTTACACTCCGCCGCAACAGCCAGATACCAAAAAAGTAAGCATAATCACTTGATAATCTCCTCGTTTTTTGTAAAATAAGAATAGTGAACCTCTTTTCAACTTCAACAAAAACAAACGACAACCCCCTCGCGGACAGAATGAGACCCCAGACGCTTGACGATGTGATAGGACAGGATCATATAGTCGGCAAAGGACGACTCTTGCGACGGGCTATACAGGCAGACAGACTCTCATCCGTCATATTCTACGGACCTCCCGGAACCGGCAAAACAAGCCTCGCCCGCGTCATAGCCAACTCCACAAAGTCCGCGTTTGAAAGCCTCAACGCCGTACTCACCGGCGTCAAAGACATCCGCGAAGCCATCGACCGCGCAGGCGAACGCAAAAACCTCTACGGCAAACGTACCATCCTCTTCGTCGACGAAGTCCACCGCTGGAACAAAGCGCAACAAGACGCCCTCCTCCCCTGGGTGGAAAACGGCGTTTTCATTCTCATCGGCGCTACAACCGAAAACCCCTTCTTTGAAGTCAACCGCGCCCTCGTCAGCCGTAGCAGAGTATTTCAACTCAAATCCCTCACCCCAGACGCTCTCTTGAAAACCGCAGAACACGCCATCTCAGATAAAGAACACGGCTACGGGAAATGGCGCGTCCACTTCGCGGAAGGCGCTCTGGAACACCTCGTCAACATATCCGCTGGAGACGCCCGTAGCCTCCTCAACGCTCTCGAACTATCCATAGAAACAAGCCCCCAACAATGGCCCCCACCCGAAGGCGTGGAGATTTACGTCTCAATGGAAGCCGCAGAAGAAAGCATTCAACGCAGGGCATTACTCTATGACAAAGACGGGGACTATCACTTCGACTCCATAAGCGCATTCATCAAAAGCATCCGTGGAAGCGACCCTGACGCAGCCCTCTATTGGCTCGCTAAAATGGTACGCGCAGGCGAAGACCCCGCATTCCTCTTTCGGCGAATGTTAATCCTAGCCAGCGAAGACGTAGGCTTGGCTGATCCCTACGCCGTGTGCGTCGTGTCAGCCTGCGCCCAAGCCTTTGAACGCATAGGCTTTCCCGAAGGTAACTTTCCCCTCGCCCACGCCTGCCTCTACCTCGCCACCGCGCCTAAATCCAATTCAGCCATGGCGTTCTTTGACGCGCTCAAGGAAGTCGAACAAGAAGACGCGGAAGTACCCAATCACCTCAAAGACACAAACCGGGACAGCGAAAGCTTTGGACACGGAGACGGCTACATATACCCGCACGCATACCGCGAACATTGGGCGGCACAACAATACTTACCGTCTGCCTTACGCGGCAAAACCTTTTACACGCCGTCAAGCATAGGCTATGAAGGCAAGATTCGGGATGAAATCCTCCGCAAACGGGAGATTCAAGCCGCGGTTGTGCTCGGCGATACGCGGCACGAAGACATCCTCACATGGTCAGCCGCGGGCAAAGGACGGGAAGGCTGGCTCAAAAGGCTCTCTGCCGGACACAGCGCCTTACTATCACGCGACAGAGACGCGATATTGGGAAAGTGTACGATAACGCGGCACAGCAGGATATTTCTGCCCAACGCGGACGGCGGGTTGCTGTTGTGGGAAAGCTTGCGCCGCGCCCCTGAAGGCTTGACCGCGGCTGTGGTAAAAAACGATACCGCGAAAGACGCGCTATTACGGTTTTGGGAGAACGGCGCGGACGTGGATGAAATGGAAAAGCCGTTCATAGCGACAGGCGGTATTCCCACAGTGGAAAAGGCTGAAAAGTACTTTGGTTGCGTTGAATTTGACTATATCCTGAGCCATGAACCATTCAGACGCGGTGAAAACCCTTTAGAATTCGCCTCGGACTGCGGCAAACTCCTCGCAAAAGACGGCGTCCTCGTGATTCTTGCGTCTCCACCGGCTGACGGTGGGAAAATCTCCCATGTTTTAGCTGACTGTGTACACAATGACGTACGCGCCGCTTCAACCGAGCCTCGTGTTTCGCCTCTGCTTTTGGATAGATTACGCAAGGCGGAAGCGGAATTCTTTCAAAATGCAGTGACCAGATCGATATGGAACCGAGCCGACATTGAAAAAAGTTTTACGAGCGCGGGTTTTTCCTTTGAGATAACGGAAATTGCGCAAAAAGAGGAACGGATTCTTCTCCAGCGGGATGTTGACGGCTGGTTCAGTGAAAAATCGCCGTGGGGAACGTTCATGGCGGACGCTCTGGGCATGGATGACTACGTGTTTTTAAGGAAAACTCTATCAGAGCGGGCAAAGCGTGGGGCTGTTGATTGGGAATGGAAGAGTCTTTTGATTCGGGCGGAGGCGTGCGCATAGCGGCTACATCTTGGAGAGCTTGTCTATCGTTGTATTATGGTATATGATGAATGGCATGAGTGAAACAAGAACGACGCTTTTTTTGCAAGGCAGGGAGATAATCCTCATTGGAACCGCGCACGTCTCGCAAGAGAGTGTTGATGAAGTAACGCAGGCTATCAAGGAAGAGAAGCCGGACATGGTTTGCATTGAATTAGACGAAAGCAGACACAGAGCAATGACCGAAAAGGACAAATGGGAAAAGCTTGATGTCACGAAGGTTTTAAAGGAAGGCAGGGGGTTTCTTCTCATCGCGAATCTGGTGATGGCTGGTTTCCAACGGCGCATGGGGCAAAGCCTTGGTGTTCGTCCGGGGGACGAAATGAGAGCCGCGGTTGAGACGGCGCGGGAACTCGGAATACCTTTTGCGCTATGCGACCGTGAGATTAACGTAACGCTCCGCAGGGCTTGGGCGAATTGCGGCTTTTGGAACAAGATGAAACTGCTCTCATCTCTTCTTGCCAGTGCGTTTACCACGGAAAAGATAAGCACGGAAGAGATCGAGGAACTCAAGAATCAGAGTGAACTTGATGGAATGATGAAGGAACTAGCGAAGTACCTTCCGCCTGTCAAGGCGACTCTCATTGATGAGAGGGATTATTATCTTGCGTCAAAGATATGGTCATCAGGGGGCGAGGGGGTCAAGCGGGTGGCGATAGTAGGTGCGGGGCATATCAGGGGCATACAAACTCAGCTTGAAAGAATAGCGGCTGGTCAAGAAGGAGTGGATGTTGCAAGTCTAAACGTCATTCCTCCGAAAGGTCTCTGGTCAAAGATAGCGCCCTTGCTTATCCCGGCTGTCATATTGGGGCTTATCGTGGTTGGTTTCTTTCAGGTGGGGTTCCAGCAGAGTGTGTCGATGCTTGGCAGGTGGCTTCTTTTGAACGGTTCTCTTGCGGCTTTGGGCGCGCTCATAGCGATGGGGCATCCACTATCGATACTCGCGTCTTTTCTTTGTGCGCCGATTGGCACGCTTAGTCCTGTGCTTAGCGTGGGGTTTTTCTCAGGGATGACTGAAGCGTGGATAAGACCGCCTCGTGTATCAGATACGGAAGCCATTTACGGCGATGCGTCCAGCGTCAAGGGGTTTTACCGCAACCGCATTCTCAAAGCGCTTCTTGTTTTTCTCTTATCATCTATTGGCGGTGCGATAGGCAACTTCATATCAATACCGGCGTTGGCTGGCTCTCTATTCTGACAGCCTAAGGCTGTTTAAATACTTCGCATGGGGTGTTGTATGAAAGGGTGCGCCGCTTCCACTGACATGACGGTTGCGCTTGTAAACAAGCGGAACCTGCGCGTTATTAGGAAGCGCAAGGCAGGTGGCATAAGCAAGGCAGTCGTCATAAGTATGAGGGGGGCGCGGTTTTCCCTAAACGAGGATGGCACACAGACGCCCATGTGGTGCGCCCCCCGGTCTACAGCCCCGCTTGCGCGGGTCTTCCGCCACCCCCCAACCCGCACAGCGTGTTAGACGCGCCCTTTGACATTACTCCCATTCAATATAGCATACCCCCCGTTCAACATAGCATACCCTCTATTCAACATAGCATACCCTCCGTTCAACTTGGAATTGCCCCCTTTTGACTTGGAATTGCCCCCTGCCGAGTCAGAATTGCCCCCTGCCGAGTCAGAATTGCCCCCTTCCGAGTCGGAATTGCCCCCTTCCGAGTCGGAATTGCCCCCTTCCGAGTCAGAATTGCCCCCTTCCGAGTCAGAATTGCCCACATTTAGGTTGGAATTGCCCCCTGTCGGGTTGGATTTGCCCCCTTCCGAGTCAGAATTGCCCCCTGCTGGGTTGGATTTGCCCCCTTCCGAGTCAGATTTGCCCCCTTCCGAGTCGGAATTGCCCCCTTCCGAGTCGGAATTGCCCCCTTCCGAGTCGGAATTGCCCCCTTCCGAGTCGGAATTGCCCCCTGCCGAGTCGGAATTGCCCCCTGCCGAGTCGGAATTGCCCCCTGCGGAGTCAGAAAAGCCCCCTGCCGACCTGAAAAAATGCCCGTTCAATCCAAACGGAACTGCCGCCAAGTTATTGACAGCTTGAGAAAAAGAATACTGCTACCTTTTAGACTAAGGCGGGGATAAAAAATATACGGAAGGAAGAACAGGTAAAAAAGGCGATGAACCATAAGCCGGGTTCTGTAACGCTCCGAAGAACGCCAGACCGCCATCTATCTAACCGCGATCTTCGCAGACCGCGTCTTCGCAGTTTACCCGCGGCTGAACGGGCAGTTCATATATACGCCGCTGTTTAACTTTGCTCCTGACGAGGCTTGCCTCGCCGGGTTTGTTGCCAAACCCGCGGTGCGCTCTTACCGCACCATTTCACCCTTACCCGTCTAATGAAAACCAATAGGCGGGCGGTTTACTTTCTGTTGCGCTTGCTGTCGAGGGTCACGCCCCCGCCCGGGAGTTACCCGGCGTCATGCCCTATGGAGCCCGGACTTTCCTCGGCGCACATGAGCGAAAACGCCCTTCACGCCGCGGCGGTCTGGTTCATCGCCATACTATCATTATCGACTATTTTATGATGATCATTTCATAATCGCTCGAACCAAGCCCGATCTTTTCCCCGTGGCTTATCTGTAAGGTCCAATCGGTCGTAGGGTGAATATCGGTGAAATGATCCCTCTCACCGTTTTTATCCTTATGGGAATGTTCCCGTTCAGATAAAACCGTATGTGCGATAGCAGGAGCCGCGTTCACCGCGTCAATGCACGCCTTGTCCAGACTAACAGGATCGAATCCTGCAAATATTCCGATGTCTGGCACGATAGCCGCGTCGTTTTCCCCATGACAATCGCAATAGGGCGACACTTGGTTTACGATGTTGATGTGAAAATTGGGTCGCCCGTCAACTACAGCCATCGCATATTCGGCGATTTTACTGCCGAGCATAGATGATGTTGACTCGGTGGTATTTGAAATCGCGTCAAAATTACACGCCCCAATGCACCGCCCACAACCTACGCAAAGGTCATGGTTGATAACAGCCTTCTTGTCAGCGCCGAAACTGATGGCGTTCTGGTTGCAATACTTGGCGCAGACCCTACACCCCCGACACAGAGGCGGATTGACCTTGGGCTTGCCGTCGTTGTGCATGAGCATCTTTCCTGCCCTGCTTCCGCAACCCATGCCCAGATTCTTGATCGCCCCGCCGAAGCCCGCGCCTTCATGTCCTTTGAAGTGATTGAGGGAAATAATGATGTCCGCGTCCATTATCGCGCGCCCGATCTTCGCGGTCTTGCAATAAACGCCGTTTCGTACAGGTACTTCAACGTCGTCCAAGCCCTTCAAGCCGTCCGCGATGATGTTCTGACACCCGGTCGCCAGGGGGAAATAACCGTTTTCATTCGCCGCATCCAAATGAACGAGCGCGTTGTTCCGTCTGCCCACGTAGAGTGTGTTGCAATCCGTCAAAAACGGCTTGCCTCCCATAGACTTGATCTTGTCAACGACGACTTTAGCCCAATTCGGGCGCAAAAACGCCAAGTTACCGGGTTCGCCAAAGTGTATCTTAACGGCTGTGAACTTGCCGTCAAAATCAATCTGCCAAATACCCGCCGCCATAATAAGTCTGTCCAATTTCGCAAGGAGAGTGTCCCCTATCTTGCACCGTAAATCGGTAAAATAAACCTTACTCATGTCTACCTCTCTCACAGGCACAGCCTGTTTAAATACTTCACACACCCGAAGGGTGTTTAAATACTTCTTAATGGTTGTTGTCCGAAAGGGGGACCCGCTGACCCCGTCCTGACGGTTACGCTTGCCTTGCAAGCGGAACCTACGCGGTGTCTGACACCCTTCGGGTGTTTAAATACTTCTTAATGGCTGTTGTCCGAAAGGGTGCGCCGCTGACCCCGTCCTGACGGTTACGCTTGCCTTGCAAGCGGAACCTACGCGGTGTCTGACACCCCTGCTAACTACTACCTGCTACCTGCTAACTATTCACTACTCACTTTCATAAGGAGGAGGGGGGCGCGGTTTTCCACAACAGAGGTCGGCACACAGTCGCCCATGTGGTGCGCCCCCTGTCTTCGGTTCCCCAAGCGCGGTCTTCCGCCACCCCCCACCCCAAGCGGCGCGTCTGACACCTACGGTATAACCTTCCACGACAGCGGCGTTACACATCCGTCTTTGAGAAAGAGACCGCCCTCTCCTTGCGGAGGATCGAGGAAACGCACGGAGAATTCGAGCGTCTGCCCTTGTAACCTCCGCAGTTCAGCCTCTTTTTCAGGCGGATAAACCGCATACACCTTGCCGTCAGACACGATACCCGCGTAAGTATGCGGCTC
Organism: Treponema sp.; assembly: GCA_031264475.1. Next base: position 7,110 of record JAISEA010000011.1, read on the forward strand.
ATTGCCGTAGACCTGCACATAACCCCGCAGGATTTTCGCATCCGCCGCGCATGAGAGCAAAACCGCCGCCCCTACCGCCGCGACCCACGCCGTCTTATACGCCATTCTTCCCCCAGATTCGCTTAACCATAGACTCGCAGACACGCGGCTATTTCACTAAAATGTAGAAATCTATGGAGTCATCGGGCTTTTTCAGCTTAAAAGTCAAAGCCTCAGACGTATCTTTCCATTCCGCGCAGGATTGAACGAAAATAGAGTAAGGACTCATGGAGGAGATAAAACCCGTGTCTATGACCACCGGACCTTTCACCGGATAAGTGAATTTGCCGCCGTAGTATTGACCCGACGAATAATTCCCTACATCCCAGAGATCGAAACCCGTAAAGCTATAATCTACTCCATTGATAGTCTCGGTAACGGTTTTGTTAAAAGAGGCGTGAGTATCGTCCGTAAAGACGAGCGCCTCTCCGTATTGGGCAAGCGCCTCTTCAAACGAAAAGCCGCGTTGTTCAAGCGCCGCGTTCATCGCGTTAAGGTTATCGTAATTATTTTCCATAATATCTTTGATAAGCGCCGCGCCGCCGAAGTTGCGGACAAGGTACGCGCCGAAAGCATAGGTGTTGGCGTAGGAAACGAGGCTTTCGGCGAGGTCGCTGTTCAGCCATTCGGTAATCCCTCTTCCCCAGTAGGAGTCCAGAAAGCGTGGTATTCTGATGACGGACGGGTGGTTCGCGCTGGTAATGTCTATGTCGATAAAAGGATCGATGACGTCTTCGGCAATCTGCGCCAGCATCTCGTCAAACCACGCCGCGGACAATTTCCCTTTTTTTAAGTATTTCTCATTAAAGTTAATCATGTGCTGAAATTCATGTACCAATGTTGAATATATGCCTTCAGGCGCGGTGTCCGCAAAATGAGCGTCGACATAGAATATTTCCGCCCAATTACTGGGATACCCTGCCCAATCATAGTAATCTTTTCCCCAGAAGTAGCCGAAGGTACCGCTTGTTTGGAACTGTGAATAATCATACTCAATATCATAAACGAGGATTTGGATTTTAACGTCTCCGTCTCTGCCGCCATAGTCCGCGTCAGTGGGTTGAAGCCCTCCGCCAAACTCATAGCCGAAAAGCGCCGTCTCCTTTTCGTAGATGACGTCGAACTTATCCGCTATACCCTGCGCTTGTTGCGCCGTTATCTTGTTATCATTTGGAAACCGCGACAAAGCGGAGAAATTATCCGCCGCGACCCACACATTAGCATGATTGGCGGTCGCCCGCAATGCCGCCTTCATGAGTACCCATTTTTTGTTTTTATCCTGTACCCAAAATGGTTTAACATCGCCGACTTGGGCGGTAGACGCGGCAAGCGCAGGAACGAGGCTTCTTGTCGAAGAAGAGGGCGGCGGTGGATTGTGGTTGAATTCTTGCGCTGGGTGATGCTCTGTTCGTATGAACGTCCCGTTGTTCAGCGCGAATTCGGTTTCGCCGTGCCCCGCATCTTCGGTAAACACAGTACCGACTACGGAACGCTCGCCGTCAGTACGGATATGCCCGCCGGTATCCTGCGCCTTTACCGTGTCTCCAGAACGATTCACCTTTACCAAGTACACGGTATTATTGTCTAAGTTATTTAGTTTTATTGTCTTCCCGGAATCGGTTCCAAAATCAATCTTCTGACGCTCCCCGGCGGAGATGACAAGCGCCTCTTCGGGGAAATCCACACTGGTTATATCAAGCGTGTCTTCGGTTAATACCAAGCCTTTAACAGGGGGAACGGTTACCGCTTCGGGTTGATAATACGGACAGCCATAGACAAACATGGCAAAAAACGCCGAAACGGCGTAGGGTAGTTTTTTTATCATCATTATTTATTTATCATAACACAAAGAAGCTGTTTTGTCAATTTATCACAACGTATCGAAGAAGGGGGGATGTGGCTTATCAGCCGTCTTTTTGAAGGAATCCGATGTCCATTCGTATGGGCAAGCCGCCGGCTGTTCTGCCGAGTTTTCTTTCCGCGCGGGCTTTTCCGTGAAAGTCGCTTCCCGCGGTAACGATAAGCCCCAAGCTGTCGGCAAGAGCTTCGAGGCGTTTACATTCGCCGGTTTTTGCGGACGGATGCCATGCTTCGAGTCCGTCAAGCCCTTGTTTTTTCAGGGAACTTACGATGGAAGGCAGTCTGCCCCACGCGACATAGAGGGATAGAGGATGCGCTAATACCGCAACGCCGCCCGCGTCTTTTATGAGAGAAACGGCGACTTGAAAGGATAGTCCTTCTTTTTGTACGTAAAGCGGTCTCCCTTTCCCAAGGTAACGATTGAACGCCTGTTCCATATCTCGGACGATCTTTTTTTGAATCAGGAATTGGGCGAAATGCGGTCTCCCTACGGAACGTCCGCCGGCAAGCGCCGCGATTTCTTCATATTCCACATGAATACCTATTTCGCATAAGCGCGCCGTAATTTCACGATTCCGCCTTTCCCGCATTTGCCGCAAATCTTCCGCCGCTTGGCGAAAACCCCGGTCTATGTCTTGTAAACCTAGCCCCAAAAGGTGAAATTCGCCCGGTTCCCATGACAGAGACATTTCTATGCCTGATATGAAACGGACGCCCTGCTCTTGAGCTGTCCGAGACGCTTCCGCGAGTCCGTCTATGGTGTCATGGTCGGTCAACGCGATGGCGGATATTTCACGGCGCACGGCTTCGTCAATGAGTTGCGAGGGACTTAAACTCCCGTCAGACGCTGATGAATGGGTATGGAGGTCAACTAACGGCGTTCCTTTTAGTGGGTGTAAGATTGAAGGATGATTCGTCATTCTTGTATTATCGTAAGAAACCGCGCCTTGCCGTTCACGGCGCTCTGTGCGTGGGGCAGACCAGCGTCAAAATAAATGGAGTCGCCTTCTTTCAAGACGTAAGAGCGTTTGCCCACCGTTACTTTCACGGTTCCTTTAAGCACATAGTTGAATTCTTGCCCCCCGTGAGTAACAGGAGCCGCCGCCTCTTTTTCAGAATCCAAGTCTACAAGAAGAGGCTCAAGCACGCGGTCTTTGAAGTTAAACGCGAGGCTTGAAAACTCGTATCCGGGGTAACGCTCGACACATACCCCTTTATCGGCTCTACAGACGCTCGCCGTATCCATGCGGGGGTCTTCACCGGTGAGCAGTATCGTGGGGTCTACGCCCATGCGTTCCGCTATTTTATAAAGCGCGCTCACCGGTATATCAAGAGTCCCCCCTTCGTAGCCCATATAGGTCTGATATGGCAAGCCGACAGCTCGCGCCATGTCAATGTCGCTGATTTCCAATATCTCGCGCAATTCCTTTATGCGCCCAGGTATCTGACTCAAATTATCACTCATCTGATTCTCCTATCATTCGGCT
>JAISEA010000019.1 GCA_031264475.1 Treponema sp.
TCTGCCGAAGCCCTGACCACGTTGGCGACGCCGCGGCTCGTAATAGTCGAGGCCGTTATAGCGACAATATCTTTTTTCACTTCAAAAGGGTCAGACACGGACTTGTCGGAAAACTGCCCCACAAAGGTGATTTTTTTCGCTTTATCTACATAGTAGGTGGACGAAGCCGCATTTGCGCCCAACCCCGGGGTATCGGCGTGTTCCAAGATTTTGACGCGGGTGATTTTCCCATCCGCATCCACGCCTGTTAAGACTTTAATAGGTCCCCCATAGCTAGGACCTGTCGCCTGAATCGCAAGCCCCAGAACCGTCCCCATTTTTTTCACTTCATAAACGGTTTGGAAGACAACGGCGTCTGAAGGACTTTTCACTTCCACCGTAATATCGGAAAATCCATCCATTCCAGAGAAAAGCTCTGACAGAGCCGCCTCCAAGTTAGCCTTCTGCCGCTCTTCGATGATCGTTTTCGTGCCGCTATAGACAAAAGCCAAGCCCAGGCATGCCGCAGTCGCGTAAAGAGCGAGTGTACAACCGAGTTTCAACATATTTTTCATTATTTACTACCCTCTCTGTTTTTGACAAACCCGTATTTCCGCGATAAGAGACGGTTGAGGAAGGGCGTTACGGCGTTCATGATGAGCAAACCATAGGTAACGCCTTCGGGAAAGGCTCCCCATTTGCGTATCAACACTATGATGATGCCTGCTCCCACGCCGAAAACGAGCTTGCCTTTGGCGGTGACAGGCGCGGTCGTGTAATCCGTCGCCATGAAGACTGCCCCGAAAAGTACGCCTCCACCTAAAACGCCGATGATCGGATCAAGCCCTAGACACAGAGACATAACGACAACCGCACCAAGCATACCAACAGGAGCACGCCAGTCTATAGTTTTGGTAACGAGAAGGAATATCGCGCCCACCAAAATCAACAGAATAGAGGTTTCGCCGATACATCCACCGTGGTTGCCCCAGAATAGAGTCATTACTAAGTCGCCCCAATTGTTGGGAAGATCCGCCGCCAACAGAGCCTCTGAAACTCCGTCCATAACCACGTCTCCGTTGACGGTTGCACCCATATCCGCACCCATCTTCATCGCACCAAGCGGTGTAGCGGTTGTTACCGCATCCATCAAAGACGAGGCGAAACCAGCCATGTTTGTAGGTTTGTTCCATGTAGTCATAGCGACCGGGAAACTCATTAGGAGGAAGGCGCGCCCTGTCAACGCAGGATTGAATACGTTTGCGCCCAAGCCACCGAAGAATTCCTTGGCAACAACGACGGCAAATATTGCACCGAGTGCGGTCATCCAGAACGGGATACCAGGTGGCAGAACCAGCGCCAAGAGCAAACCGCTAACGACCGCGGACAAGTCTTTTACGCGGACATCCTGTTTTGTGGCGAACCGAAAAAATACTTCCGCCCCGACCGCCGCGCCTATCGAAACAACTATGTTTATGAGAGCCATTAGTCCAAATATGATGATGCCAAACAAAGATACCGGCGCGAGTGCTATAAGCACATTTCGCATGAGTTGCGCGGAATTCACCGGTGAAGCTATATGTGGACTTGAAGAAAGTAGTAAACTTTGATTATTCATTTTTCTCCATATATCAGTAATTAATAATAAATGATTTACGAGTCTTTGGCAAGAGGATAGCACAAGAAATATGAAAGAAAATTCGCAGATTTTAAAGTTGGAGTATAAACATTATTACGCGAATTGTATAAAACAATCTGTACTACTTTGGTTACACAATGAACTACAAAAAGCAAAACTGTCTATAGAGTATGTAAAATATCTCATTATAAGGCGGTTGGATTATTGATCTTTCTGTGGTTACGTTACAGATCAGCCCTCGTACACCATCTATACAAAGAGTAACTCTTTCTGTTTCGTCATACTCATTACCATACTGGCTTATTTCAATATCTTAAAATTTCAAACGAATGGAGTAGTTGATACTTAGTATCATTGGCAATAATGAAGTACAAATATTCAACTTGATAGCGAGGAAATCCTCATCATTATTATGAAATTGTACAGAATCGAACTAGTGATGCTGGCTATTGTAAATATAATAGGAGACAGGCGTGCTAATGGAGATGTTGTTTTAACTTTTTCCGAAAAAATTTAAAAATTCACTTGACAAAAAAATTATTTTTTGTTATAATTATTAGTAATTTGATAGGATAACTATCAATATAAGGAGGATACAATGAAACGTATCATATTAATAATGGCTTGTGGTATTTTACCGCTGATGATCTTCTCTTGTCAGAAGGCAAAATCCAGTCAATACCCAATGGGAGAGTATGAAATTGCCTATTCTGGCTCAACCTGTGGTTCACCAGTTTCCATCGCCGTATTGAAAGGTTTCTTTGATGAAGAAGGCGTTAAAATCACGTTGGTCAGTGGCACCACATTCGAGACTAACCGTGCGGCACTTGCTGCAGGGAAAATGCCGGTCATCAACGGAGATTTCCAGTTCTTCCCATCTATTTACAATGGCATTGACGTAAAGCTTATTGGAGGTTTGCATGAAGGATGTATTAAAATACTCGCTCCAAAAGATTCGTCCATAACCACATTGGCAGATTTGCGTGGTAAACGTATCGCAGTTGACGAAATCGGTGGTACACCCATGTCGGTCGCCTCTGTCGCGGCTGGAAGCGTGGGAATAGACCCACAGACAGAAATCACTTGGTTGCCCTTCCCGTCTGACCAGATTTTCCAAGCCGTAGATAAGGGCGAAGCCGATGTCGCGGCTTCGTGGGATCCATTTGCCACAATCGCGGAACTGACGGGTGATTACCGTACCTTACTTGACATTAGCGACCACCCACTGTTCGCTGGGAAAGCTTGCTGTTTCTTGTTTGCCTCTGGTAAGTTAATTGAGGAGAACCCGTCTGCGATAGCCGCGGTCCTCCGTGCTTATCATAAGGCGGTTGCATGGATTGGCGCAAATCCTGCGGAAGCGGCGCAGTTACTGGTTTCAGAAAAAAAAGTCGCCACCGACGATGTGTCCCTGGTTACACGCCTTTTGGGGCATTACGCCTACGGCAATCATGCGGGTCATGTTGCTAATGAAAAGGCAAGAATAGACGCTATTTATTTTGCCGACCATTTATCCAAAATCGGGTACCTCCCGGCAGACATTGATCCACAAGAGTTTGTGAATGGTATCTATGTAGATATCTTTGCCTTGGAAGCGGCGAAGAAATAGACGGAGATGTTCAAAAGACCTAATGTTTTGAAATAGTTCCAATACTAGTGAGCAATACCTAGTTGCTCACTAGTAATTGCGCATAAGCGCAAAGGAGTAGAATATGAAAAAGCTTTTATTAATTGGTGTGTTTATGGCAAGCTCGGTACTTGTGTTTGCCAGTGGTAAGAAAGAAAGCAATGATTTATGGCAGGAACTTGCTAAACTACAATCCGATTATAGATGGGTAGATTTGAGTTTTGAAGTAAGCCCTGAAACGCCACACTGGTATGGGTTTGATCCACTTGTCGTAAAACCGCTTTATACATTTGAAAATACCGATGGGGTTTTTCTGGCGTATCAATATACCTTATCCGGACAGTATGGTACGCATACCGACTTTCCCGGACATTTTGATCCGTCAGGACGGCTTCAGGACGATTATGGTCCGCTTGAGTTTGCCTATCCTTTAGTGGTGATTGATAAATCGGCGGCTGTTGCGGCTAATCCCGATTATACCTTGACAAGACAGGATATCCTTGAGTTTGAAAAGGTTCATGGTCAAATACCGGCAAACGCATTTGTCGCGTTTAGGAGCGACTGGTCAAAACGCAAAGTGGAAGACTATGAGAACAAAGACGCCGATGGCGTATCCCACTATCCGGGTTGGGATATTGAAGCTCTGAAATTCCTGATCGAAGAGCGTAATGTCGCGGTCGTGGGGCATGAAACGCCTGATACTGACTCTTCCGTTACGGGAGAGAACATTGGATTTATTGGTGAAGACTATGTTCTCGACAGTGGTAAGCTTAATGTTGAATTGCTTAAAAACCTTGATCAGGTACCGCCTGTTGGTGCGATTGTATTTGACGTCTTCCCCAAAATAAAAGAGGGAACTGGTTTCACCAGCCGGGTGTTTGCCATAGTACCCAAATAAGGAAGGAATAGTTGGTAACGCAGAAGTCGCGTAAAACCGCATGGTATGAGGATCCGAAAATCGTGGGAGATACGGTGTATTGGAAACCAAAGTCAGAAATCTGGTTATGGTCTGCAATTGGGTCTTTCATACTTGCCCTTGCTATAAACGTGTTTGTACCGTTTGTTGAAATCGTTAAGCCACGGGCTTACCGCATTGTGCTGATTGGTTTTATAGTTGCGCTTATTTTCATGTATTTTTTTGCTCTAAAATGGAGTGGGTTCCGTAAAAAGCTCTACCACAAGGCGCAGTTTATCTTCGTGGGCGGTGTGGTACTTACCTTATGGGATATGCTTACCGCTAAGATCGGTCTTTTACCCCTGCCTTATTTCCCAAGTATTGGGGAAATAGTCAATGTTATGTTTGAAGATCGGTATCTTTTGGCGATAAGCGCCTTGTATTCACTGAGGCTTTTCTTCGCAGGGCTTGTTACCGGCGCGGTTATAGGGCTTACTACAGGTACGCTTATAGGCTGGATGCGTCAATGGGACTATTGGCTATCGCCTATTATCCGTGTATCTGGGATTGTTCCGGCCGTGGCTTGGCTTCCTATAGCTCTGGTGGTCTTTCCGAATAGCTTCACAACGGGTGTTTTTCTCATCGTTATTTCATCGTGGTTTCCGGTTTCGTCCATGACGGCGCAGGGCATCCATTCCACACCGAAATCTTATTTTGAAGCGGCGAAGACTCTGGGTGCTGACAACCGATTTCTGCTGTTCCGTGTGGCGATTCCCCATGCTTTGCCGTCTCTTTTCATCGGTGTGACGACGGCGACAGCCTTTTCCTTTACTACGCTTATTGTTTCAGAAATGGTTGGTGCAAAGGCGGGGTTAGGGTTTTATATCAACTGGGCGAAAGGCTGGGGTATCTACTCGAAAGTTTACGGTGCGATCATCATCATCGCGGTGGAATTCGCCCTTATCCTTATGCTTATCGGTGCGGTACGGAACCGTGTTCTCCGTTGGCAAAGGGGGCTTTTGAAATGAAAGAAACGCTTATCGCTGTTGACAACGTGAGCAGGACTTATCGTGACGCGGACGGTGAACCGCTGGAAGCGTTAAAAGACGTGAGTCTGGATATACGGAAGGGTGAATTTATCACGTTCATCGGTCCTTCTGGCTGTGGGAAAACGACGTTATTGCGTCTCATAGCCGGGCTTGATCGTCCGCAAAGAGGCAGACTTTCGATTAACGGGAATGAGATAACTGGTCCGAGTGAGAAAAGAGGTTTTGTCTTTCAACAGCCGACTCTTTTCCCTTGGGCTACGGTCTATGAGAACGTTGCGGTTGGATTGAAGGCGCGCGGCGTCTACAAGGAGAAGAAGTATTTAATAAAGGATTATACCAGCATGATCGGTTTGGGGGGCTTTGAGAAAGCTTATCCGCATGAAATCTCTGGTGGTATGGCGCAAAGGGTTGCCGTTGTCCGATCATTGATAAACGAGCCTGAGATTTTGTTGCTTGACGAACCGTTCGGCGCTCTGGATGCTTTCAAACGTATAGAGCTTCAGGATCAATTACTTGATATTTGGCGCAAGACGCGCGCTACTATGGCAATGGTAACGCATGATGTGGACGAGGCGATTTATATGAGTGAGCGTATCGTTGTTATGACGCCGCGTCCTGGTCGCATTGCCAGCATGATCGACGTGGACTTATCGGGCGAGAAGAACAGAAATAACGATGATTTCATTGACTTGCGGAAAAATATCTTGAAGATGCTTCATCTAGCTGTGGACAATCCATTGCCAGAATACACGATATAGCCCACCCATGCCCCTGTACTCTAAATCAAGTTTTGGAATCGGCTCGCTATTGACTTCCTTTGTCCGTATACTTATATTATAGTGATTATGGCAAAGCGTGATTATTATGAAGTCTTGGGCGTACAGAAGAATGCTACAAAAGACGAGATAAAAAAGGCGTATCGTAAATTGGCGGTGCAGTACCATCCTGATAAAAACCCCGGAAACAAAGAAGCGGAAGAGAAATTTAAAGAAGCTACCGGCGCTTATGAAGTGCTGGGTGATGACGAAAAGAGAACCGCTTATGACCAATTCGGGTTTTCTGGAGTTGAGGGTATGAATGGGGGGCAGGACTTCTCTCAAGTTTTCCGTGGATTTGAGGACATCTTCGGTGGAGATTTTTCAGGCTTCTCTAGTTTCTCTGACGTGTTTGATATGTTCACGGGCGGAGGAAGTGGAAGGCGTGGGGGCTCTGGTGTACGGCAGGGGGAAAACCTCCGCTACGACATGGAAATCCCGTTCAAAGACGCTGTTTTTGGCGCTAAAGTTGAAGTCCAATACACCCACACTGAACTGTGTGCGTCTTGTAAGGGGAGCGGCTCGGCTAACGGTTCGAGCAAGAAGCCCTGTCCTAATTGCAAAGGTTCTGGTCAAGTGCGGCATAGTCAGGGTTTCTTTACTATGGCGTCTCCTTGTCCCGCGTGTCGTGGCGAGGGGTATGTCAACGAACATCCTTGCAAGGACTGTAGCGGCACGGGCGCCCAGAAGAAACGCCAGAAGCTCGCTGTAACTATACCTGCGGGTGTGGAAAACGGTAAAAAAGTCGTCATCCCCAAGCAGGGTAACGTAGGCGCGAATGGAGGTCCGGCGGGCGATCTTTATGTGTTCATCCACGTCAAGCCCCACGAATACTTCGAGCGTAGCGATCACGATCTCTATTGCGCTGTGCCTATCTCCATAACGCAAGCCGCTCTTGGCGCGGAAATCCGCGTCCCCACTCTGGACGGCAAGACTATCAAAGTCAAGGTGCCGCCCGGAAGCCAGAATGGAAAGATGCTCCGCATACGCGACGAAGGCGTTCCTTCTGGCAACTTCTTCGGAGA
>JAISEA010000123.1 GCA_031264475.1 Treponema sp.
ACGTATAAACTAAATGGTTTTATGGAACTTAAAGATGTGATTGGAACGGTTCCGGGCGCCCAAGGGCTATGGTAGGAGTGGATATGAAGAGGGTTATATTAGCAATCATTGCTATAACAATGGTCGGTTGTGTTCAAGAAGAACTAATACCGGAGGATATTAAGACGGAAAACAACGGCTCACCGGGTAGCGGTGAGGGAGGCGGAGACGAGGAAGACCTGCGAGGCGGGAAGATCGTTGACGCGGGATTGGCGTTCTACAATATGCCCGGAGGAATCTTTGACTTGGAGGAAGGAACTTATGATACCCCTGAGACCTTTGGGCGGACGCTGACGGCGGACGATCTTGAGGTCGGCACGGTCAATCCGATAAGCGGGGAAACGTACACCGTAGACCCAGATGAGAGAGCGCGGGCTAAATACATCGTGAGAGGACCCGGCGAGGTTTCCACCTCCAAGTTGGACTCAGGCGGGTTTACCGACGTCGCCTTTATCTATTACGACACGCCCTTGGAAGGTGAATTTACCATAAGGGCGCGGGTGTTGATAACCGCGAAGGCGGGCGACAGCAGTAGCAAGGGTTATTTCTTCGGCGCGTTCACCGGCGAGCCGGTGCTAAAAGTCGATACCGAAGAAGTAGATCATGTGGAGTTTAAAACAGGAGAACGAGGAGCTGGTCTACTCTTTCGTACCAATGATACGGCGGATAACAATAGTGGCGGACCGTCTATTAGACCTTATTTCAGGCCAACGGACGGCGTATGGTCAACAGGTCCGACAAAAACTTCTAACACAGGTGAGGCGCGGCCGGAATATTGGCTCAATGCCCGCCAGCCTACTTACAAGCAGGAACGGATTCTTGAAGTTGTGCGCCAGCAGGCAAATCGTGTAGCGACGGACAACACAAACAGGGAAGTGGCTTTTATTTTCCGTATTTATGATAGTAAGACCGGCGGCAAGATCAACGAAGCATTTTTGGATACTGACTCGGTTCATGAAGACGTCCGTCTTGGACAGAAAGTCTACGCGGGCATTGCTCTGCTTGGCTCATCTGTAGAATTCTCTGAAATAAGCATCTGGGACAGTGTGGATACGAGCGGAACGCCTATTTTCAAGACGCCTGAGACAACGTCCGCCTATGTAGATGTAGAAAGTGTGAAAATCGGGGTAAGTCGCGACGGCGGTACTCCGAGTACTAATTACGCCAATTCTTCACGTCTTGCTAGTTGTGGTAGGTATGGTGTTTCCACCGTTGCGGATGCCGAAGATCGTCCTGTCTCTCTTACGGCTGTAATTAATCCTTCTTACGCGGATGATCTCTTTGTTGATTGGAAAATAGTAATTGATGATTCTGACGGTAAAATAACTGTTACTCCTACGGACGGAGATGAAAGTACAGGATGGAGAAAGGCGGACGTTACCATCACAGGCGCCGGGTCGGTTATCATAATGGCGACTTCCCGTGATCCGAGTTTGTCTGACCATTGTTTGGAACTAGTAGTAAACGAGTGAGATAGAGGTTCTCTCACACATAGGTGAGAGGACTTCTCACGCATAGGTGAGAGCGTCTCTCACGCGTAGGTGAGAGTGCTTCTCACGCATAGGTGAGAGAGTCTCTCACGCAATAATAAATGGGTAAAACCGGCTTTGCCGGCGAGTCCCTCTTCTAAAGAGGGATATAAATATTTTCTAGGAGGAAATATGAAACGATTAAGAATTATGACAGCCGTTGTAATGACGCTTTCCGCGTTGTTCTTCGGTTGCGAGACTGACGGCGGCGAAGAGTCGACCGTCAAAGTAACCAGCGTTACCATCAGCGGCGTTACAGACAACGCCGCTACGATAGTCGTCGGTGGAGTAGACCTACAGTTGACCGCGACGGTTGCGCCTGACAATGCAACCGATCAAAAGGTTACATGGTCGAGTAGCGATGTGGCGGTTGCCACTGTTGGTGATGCTGGACTCGTACACGGCGTCGCGGCTGGCTCAGCGACCATCACCGCAAAGGCAGGAGGGATCACCTCGTCACCTGTTACTATAACTGTTACTGCTCCTGCGAAGGTTACGGGGGTCGTCATTAAAAATGACGGAAACCCAGTAACGGAACTGCCTCTTCCTTATAATGGGACTGTAACGCTGACTGCGGAGGTATCGCCGATCACTACGACAGAGGCGGACAGAGTTGTTACGTGGACTAGCAGCGATGAGACGGTTGCCACTGTTGCCGACGGTGTAGTAACATGGGTAGCCGCAGGCTCGACGACCATCACCGCGACGACCGTGGGTGAGAAAGAAGGCGGTGGAACCGTAAGCGCTACCGTAACGGTAACCGCGCAGGGAGCGCCCGGAGCGTCCAAGTTGGTGATATTTAACCAGACCGGAACGCTTGAAGGCACAACAGCGGCCGGAGATGTAACGGACGCCGATTTCAATGCGACGGGCAGACTCACTGTCAAGAATACCAGTACTACCTCAGGCTGGGGAACTACACTTGATAAGATTGCGGGTGACACGTTTGTCTACCTGGACACCCCCTTGCAAGCGCCCTTTAGCGTCAGCGCCCGTGTGAAAATTACCCAACTGGTTGCATCTTCCGGTACTGACAACGGCGTTTTCATCGGAGCCTTTACGGATCCAACAGTGGATAATTCTACTCCCGATACCACGGATCCCTCTACATTTATTGCACTCGCAGGTGTGAATATCGCTACAAGCGGACGCAGAAGCGTTTATGCAACCAGATCCAGCGACAATACTAATTCAGCAACCGGAGCAACCCAGTTTACTGAAAGTGTTACTAATGAATATGTGTATACTATAACGCAGGCAACGGTTGGTACCTATAATATAAAGGTTGAAGACGATGCTTTTGATCCTACCAGACCTCACACGCCCTACACCTCAACAGGTATAAACCGGACAGGAGACGCCGCGATTCATTCCCTTCTTGGAAGGGCGGCGGCAGGAGATGTGCCAGAGATTAATGATCCGCTATACCTTGGCTTCCTGATCAGCGGTGTGGAAGCTGAAATCTCCAACATTATCATCAAGCAAGGTGATACAACGGTATACTCAAAACCGGCGCCGGCTACCCCCTATCCACCAGTTCAAAGTGTTACTATAACGAATGGAGCTGGCGCTTCTGTTGAAGTTGGTGGAAATTTGCAGATGACGGCAAGCGTAAGTCCAGAGGGAGCATATCAGGGTGTTACATGGGAGATTGATCCGGAGGATGTCCAATATGCGGAAATTAACCCTACTAGCGGTGCATTGAAAGGGCTTGATATAGGTAGTGCCAAAGTCTACGCGGTTTCAGTTGATAACGGCGCAGGTGGAAGCCCGGTAAGATCGGCGGCTTTTACGGTTACTATAACAGGATCACAGGAGTTACCGAATAGCCGTTCATGGAATTTCCAAGAGATACCGGCTGGATGGACTGATGGAGCTTCTAATAATACAACAGTCACCTATACACAAGGTATGAACTTACTTGGTTCTATAAGAACATCAACCTTTAATAGTAGCTTTACTGCTCCGGCTGACAGTGGATTATCTAACGGTTTCATACAACCCGGTGGTACGGCAGCAAATGGATTTGCTTCAATTGCTTCTGTACAAGGACCTTTTAATATTACACTTAAATATGTTGCTAATACTTCTTCTGATGACAGTGGACGATACCCCACGCTTAAAATCGGCGAAGAGGGCAAAGTCTCCATTGAACCCAGTGCTGCTACTGATAGCGAGTGGAAAACGTATTGGGATTCAGTTGAAGCGGTAGAGAATACTACAGGAGGATCTACCGGTACTAGTGACCCAAAAAGCTTTACACATAATTACACTGGTACGGATAAAGTTGATATTTTACTATTATCGACAATAAACCCTGGACGTCTCTTTGATGTAATTATTGAGTATACTGGGCAGTAGCCGCCTTAAAGCGCCCGGGTGACCAGCGCTTAACGCCTTACTGACTCAAGCCGCCTCCTAACGGGGGCGGCTTTTTTATTGAGAGGGCGCGTTGACGTTTGCGGTCAAACCGCGTATATTAAGAAATGGAGGAAATTATGTCGAATACAGCTATAGACTATGAGCGAGGTCTCACTTTCGAGAAAGTATGGGCTATGTTTCAAGAGAATGGTCGTCAAATGAAAGAGTTACGAGAAGAGTCCAAAGAGACGGATCGGAGGTTTCAAGAGACAGATCGGTTGATAAAGGAACTACGGGAAGAGTCAAAGGAGACTAGTCTTCAAATGAAGGAGACCGACCGCTTGATAAAGGAGTTGTCAAAGAATATCGGCGGCGTGAACAAGACGTTGGGGAATTGGGCTGAGGAGATGATCGCGATCAACCTCTGTAAGAAGTTCAACGCGCTGGGATACGACTTCATTTCGGCGAATAGAAACAAAGAGTGTCTGAAAGATGGGCAAACCTTTGTGGAAGTGGACGTTTTTCTGGAGAACGGGGAATATACGATGCCTGTAGAAGTTAAAGTTACCCTAACGACGGAGGATGTGAACAGGCATTTGCAACGCCTCAGGCGACTGCGGGAATGGATGGACTGGCGGGGAGATGGGCGGCGGTTAATAGGCGCGATGGCAGGAGTGATAACGCCGGACAATGTGAAAGAGTACGCGCAGAGTAAAGGACTTTACGTTGTTACGCAGTCTGGGGATTCGGTGGCGATTGCGCCTGTGCCTAAGGATTTCGCGCCGCGTGTGTGGTGAAGACGAGCCGCTTCCTAACGGGGCGACCTTTCGGAGGGTGATTCAATGATAGGAGACGTTTTTACGGCAAAGACGGAAAGCATAGCGTCCACCGGCGCGGGAGTATTGTCAAAGATGGGACAAAAGGTGTTCGCTGACGGCGCCGTTCCGGGCGATGTCGTCCGAGCGCGCATCACAAAAGAACAGAGAAGCTGGGCGGTGGCGGAAGTTATTGATATTGTAGAGCCGTCTCCAAAAAGACGAGCGCCCCTCTGCCCCTTGTTCGGTATCTGCGGCGGCTGTTCTCTTCAACACCTTGCCTACGACGCGCAGATCGAGGCGAAGGCGGCTATTCTCAAAGACACATTCATCCATATTGGCGGTTTATCGGAATTGCCAGAACTAATAATCAGATATAATGAGAAAAACGAGTTCGGGTACAGAAACAGGGTTAGGTTTCATGTAGACAGGTGGGGACAAATTGGTTTCAAGGCGAAAAAGAGTGAGGAAATCGTCCCGCTTTATCAAACAAATCCCCCGAAGATTAGAATCTGTCCTGTGGCGGATGCGGGTATTAACGCTTTTCTCAAAGGCAGTCCTTCTCTCAAGAAAGAGACGACCGTTTATTCATTCAAAGATACGTTTTTGATTGAAGGAGAGAAAAGCCGCGGTAGGATAAGAATCCTCGACAGGGATATTATCTTAGACGCCGGGGTGTTTTTTCAGAGTAACGCGGCGATGCTTGAGGAGCTTATCAAAGACATTCTCTCTCTTGCAAGAGAAGCCAAGGGTCCCTATCTGGACGTCTATTCTGGGGTTGGTACCTTTGCCGCATTTCTTCAGGGGCTTTCTCCCGCGCTCGATATTGTCGAGGAAAACAGAGACGCCTTAGCGATAGCGTGGGAAAATACCGAGAACATAGGGGAGTTATTCGCAGTTTCGAGCGATAGCTGGGCGAAAATGCAGAGTGCTAAAAAATATGGGCTTGTTCTTGTCGATCCTCCTAGACAAGGGCTTTCGCCGTTTTTTCGTCATCGTCTCTGCGAAGATCATCCGCCTGTTATTATCTATGCGTCTTGTAACCCAGCCACGCTCGCACGCGATAGTAAAGCGTTTGTTCAAGCAGGCTACCGACTCGCCTCTCTTTCTATGTTCGACTTTTATCCACAAACCGCGCATATCGAAAGCCTCGCAGTATTCTTTTACTAAAGGCTTCATATAGCCGGAGACGGGAGTGGGGGGTAGTGGAAGACCAGCCCTTTAAACCCCGCCGTGCGGGGCAGGGCTGGAACGAGGGGGCGCACCACAAGGGCGACTGTGTGCCTCCCTCCGTTTAGGGAAAGACGCGCCCCCTCCTCCTTATGACACCTGCCTTGCCGCCGGTGCACCCTCTAAACAACACGTAGGTTCCGCTTGCAAAGCAAGCGTAACTGTCAAGACAGTGGAAGTGGCACACCTTTTCGGACAACACCCCGCGTGAAGTATTGAAACACCCGAAGGGTGTGTTAGCCTATAGCGGAAGACCCGGACTCGCCCGTCCTAATGCGTATACATTCTTCAATGGGAATTACAAATATCTTTCCATCGCCGATTTCTCCGCTTCGGGCGGCGCGTATGATAGCATCCACTGTGGGCTTTACAAAGTTGTCGTTTACCGCTATTTCGATACGTATTTTCTTTAGGAGATTCACCTCGACTTCAACGCCGCGGTAACTCTCTAAATACCCTTTTTGTTGTCCGCAACCCATTGCGTTAGTAACAGACATCTTGTAAACTTCAGCCTTATAGAGTTCCTGCTTCACCTCGTTCAAGGCGTGCGGCTGTATATAAGCGATTATCATTTTCATTTTAACACTCCTTGCTACATATTGCTAAATATTTGGAAGCCGGTATAGGCTTCAGCCTTATGTTCTGTAATATCGAGACCCATGAGTTCTTCTTTAGGCGTTACCCTCAAACCAACGAGCGCCTTGATAGCCAAGAAGAGAAGAAGGCTAAGAACAGCCGACCATGCGCCGACAATGACGATACCCAAGAGTTGTACTCCTAGCTGGTGAAACCCACCGCCGTGGAGAAGACCTACTACGTCGGCGGAGGGGGCGTTGCCCCAGATACCGACCGCAATGGTACCGAATATACCGCACACTAAATGTACAGAAGACGCGCCGACAGGATCGTCAACCTTGAGAATCTTGTCGATGAATTCAACCGCGGCAACCACGAGTATCCCGCCGATGAACCCGATAACAATAGAAGCGCCGGGTGAAACTATCGCGCATCCCGCGGTAATTGATACGAGTCCTGCCAGAAGTCCATTGAGTGTCATAGAACAGTCAGGTTTCTTGAACCAAATCCATGAGAATACAAGAGCGCCGATAGCCCCGGCTGAAGCCGCGAGGCAGGTGGTGACAGCCACTCGCGCTATATTAAGCCCGCTCCAAATCCCGCCGTCTCCCACGGTGGCGACTCCTGTAGACGCCGCGTTAAACCCAAACCACCCGAAGAACAGCAATAGTACGCCAAGCGCCGCATAGGGGATGTTGTGTCCGGGAAACGCCTTGATTGAAACTCGTCCGTCCGGGTTTTTTACATATTTGCCGATACGGGGACCAAGAACAATAGCGCCCATAAGCGCCGCCCAGCCGCCGACAGAGTGAACAACTGTTGAGCCAGCGAAGTCATGGAATCCGAGGTTTGCGAGCCAGCCACCGCCCCAGACCCAATGTCCTGAAATGGGGTAAATGAACGCGGATATGAAGCAGGTGTAGATTAGATAGGATTTGAATTGGGTTCTTTCCGCCATTGCGCCTGACACGATAGTCGCCGAAGTCGCGGCAAACACGACCTGAAAGAACCAACTCTTGTAGAAATTCCCATTCTCGATATTCAGTTCCATGGGGGCGTGAAAGAATTGATCGGCTCCTATGAGTCCGCCGAGCGCGTCTTTCCCATACATGAGTCCCCATCCTATCATCCAATACACGATTGCTCCGAAACAGAAGTCCATCACATTTTTCATGGTGATATTGACGGCGTTTTTGGCACGGGTAAGACCTGTCTCAAGTAGGGCAAAACCGGATTGCATAACGAAAACCAGAATTGCCCCGATAAACAGCCAGATCATATCGAGGGAAAAGCTCAAAGTTTCAATACTCTCCTGAGCGAAGAGAGAGCTTCCCATAATCATCATAAACAGAGCCAATATATTTCTCTGCATTTTTTCCTCCTAGAGTAAAATACTTGTCTCTCTTTATAGGCAACATTCGTGCCACACCCGAAGGGTGTTTAAATACTTCGCAATGGGTGTTGTTAGGAAAGGTGTACCGCTTCCACTGACATGATGGCTACGCTTGTTTTGTAAGCGGAGCCTACTCGTTATCTGAAGAAAAGGAGCGCCGCTCTGACTCCGACAAGCGAAGCGAAGTCGTACAGGCAAAATAAGGAGGGGGGCGCTATTTCCGAAGCTTTTTGGCAAACAGACGCCCTTGTGTCGCGCCCCCCTGTCTCCAGACCCACGTGCGCGGGTCTTCCGCCACCCCCCAAATCTCTCAATTTTTAACCCCAAGCCGAATAAGTTAAAGAAGTTTAAGCGGTTTTTACCTTTATTCTTTTAGTTTTTATACTTTTTCGACTCTTTTGACTTTGTGGTAAATTCTTCGTGGGAATCTTTCTTCACAGTATAGTGTAAAATGCAACTCTTATGTTGTAAAACTACGACTATATGACTCATAACTACGGCTATATGACTCATAACTACGGCTTCAAGACTCATAACTACGGCTTAAAATCTCAAAACTACGGCTATAAATTGTAAATCTACCGCTATAAATTGCAAAACGCTATCCTCGGAATTTCTTAACCACAATACCGAGCGAGGAAGTTAAATAAATTTTTTTATTATGCTTTCCTTTCTTTGTTTGTTTCTTTTACTTTGTGGACTTCTTCGGCTTTGTGGCAAATTTTTCTTCGCGGTACGGTATATAACGCCGTCGTCATGAGTCTAATTCAAGAGAATAATACGAAAATGTAGTATTAAAAATATCGTCCTACATTTTTGTAGATTTGTAAGACTTCCAATTTATGGCGTAATGATGAACACGGAGACCCATTTGCCTTTCTGTAATGCCTAGTCTGCGGCTTGCCGCGGACATATTACCCTCGCTGATTTTAAGAGCTTCGATTATAAGCTCTTTCTCAAGCCGCGAGAGAGCGGCTTCTAATGTAGTATTAGGTTCCGTTTGAGTAGAAGACGGCGACTGAAGACTCGGCGGTAAATTATACGCATGGATTACCGAATCGGTCGAAAGAATTACCGCGCGCTCGATACAATTCTCAAGTTCCCGTACATTTCCGGGCCATGAATAACTCGTCAATAAGTCAATAGCCGGGGAAGAGATACGTTTGATAAGTTTGTTATTTTTTTCGGCGTATTTTTCGGCGAAATGATCGGCTAAAAGCACAATATCGCTCTTTCGTTCACGCAAAGAGGGGATATGTAAAGGAAAAACGTTAAGACGATAATATAAATCTTCTCGAAAAATGCCTGTTTTAACCGCTTCATCGAGATTTTGATTTGTCGCGGCGATCAAGCGGACGTCAACCTTTATGGTAGCCGTGCCACCAACACGTTCAATCTCCCTTTCTTGAAGTACACGGAGCAGTTTCGCTTGTATTTGAGGAGAAAGCTCGCCGATTTCATCAAGAAATAACGTTCCTTTATGCGCTTGCTCGAACTTGCCTTTGTGAAAATTCACCGCACCGGTGAACGCTCCTTTTTCATGCCCGAAAAGTTCGCTCTCTATGATAGACTCAGGTAGGGCGGCGCAGTTTATTTTGATCAAAGGAGCCTTATTCCGCGGAGACAGACGATGCAATTCAGCCGCCATAAGTTCTTTACCTGTTCCACTCTCGCCTGTGATGATAACGGTCGCGTCGCTGGGTGCTACCTGCACGAGCAATTCGTAGACTTCGCGCATAGCGTTACCGGTCCCTATGATGGCGCTCCCTTCAGCTATATGCACATTCAGCTCTCCGCTATGGGGATAGCCGCTCTCATCACTTTCATCAATATTACGCAAGTGGAATTGTTCTTCCAAAATCCGCTCGCGTAGCTTCGCGGAGTCTGAAATGATAGACGCTGTTTTTTCAAGAAAAGAACGATCCCAAATCATTTGTTGTTCTTTATAGCCGTCGTTATTGAGACGGCGCTCCGCGCTCAGGGTGCCTATGATAGTCTTACCAGAACAGATAGGAATACAGTAATACGTGAGACCTTCGAGGTCTTTCTGCTTTCTGTTTTTTGCGCGGTTCAAGAAGCGGGAATCTTGCGATAAATCCTCCACCGTAATCGGAAGACCTGACTCAAAGACTCTACCTACAAGTCCTTCGCCAAGACGATAGCACCCACGCGACTTTTCCTCGGAAGACAGACCGTAAGCCTCTTCTATCTTGAGAATACCCGTAGACCTATCGAGAAGGGTTACCATGCCCCATGTAAGACCCGCTCTTGTTTCAAGAAGGCTAAGAAGCGGTCCGAGCGCAGACCTCAATTCCACATATTTGTCAAAAGTTTTCGCAATATCAAAGAGCAATTCCAGCTCTGCTTTTGAGTCGTTTAACATAATTTCCTCATAGTAAATTCTTAATAAATGAAGGGAGTATTTGCATAACGTTCCGACTGTATATGGCGTTTGACAGCCCGAATAAGGGCTTTGCGCAAAGACCGGGGCTGGCAAAATGTGGGTGGACTGAGGCGTTGGAGCGGAACCTAGCGGAATAACCTAGCCGAACAGAACCCCGAAGCCGCCGAATAGCGGCGGAACATATACAAGACCTGTTATGCGCAGTAGGGGACGTACGCCATTATCCATTATACAATACACCAATCCCAAAGTACTTCCCTTGCTGGGATTGATATTGATCTGTAAATTCTACCGACTTTCTTCCGCTTTCCAATTTCTTTAAACAATTCCATAACAATGTCGTCTCTGGTACAGTATCGGAAGAAATATCATGGTGTATTATTATTCCTGAATATTCCCTGACCAGCATATGGTCTTTTAATGCGCCAACAAGCCTATGGTCGCCGTCAATAAAAGAAATTTTCGGTTCTTTTTCATTTACCAATTTAATAAATTCTTCCGATGTTGACGATCCTTGAAAATACAGTATATCAAACCCGCTGTTTTTTGTTAATTCCATATACCGTTCAATAAAAGGGGGTTTTTCAATAAGGTCAGCGGCTATTGCCCATTTGATATTTGGATTTACCCGACGAAGTATTTCACAGATAACAATAAATGTTCCACCCCATCGGCACCCTATTTCAAGATAGGATGAATATTTTTGAGTATTTCGCAACATCCATATTATAAAATTTGAAAATTGCCTTGGATTTTGCCAAATATACAGCCCTGTTCCACAATATGGTTTTAATTCTGGCGCTATTTCCCCCAAACCTTCCTGATTTAATCCGATTTTTTCAATGATGAATTTTTCCATATACTTCTCATCATAGAGTAAATCATCTGGTATTGAACGAAATTGTTCAACAAATATATCAACATTTGTCGCAATTCTTGAGAAATACTCTCGTACCTTCATTGTCGTATCTTCTGAGAAACCAGTTTCCGGCAAGTTTTGAAAATCTAAATACATTCTTTATGCCTCCATTATTTATCGTGTTTTTGCCAACGAGCGGCGAAGCCGTTTAACCCTCTATTTTGCATAACTTCTGTTATCAGCGTTTATCGGCTTAGAAAAATCTGTAAAAGTTTTACCATAGAGTAAATCTGTTTGTAACCATCCTCTAGTCTTTCAAGAATCGGGATTTCGGAAGATGCTTCGAGTTCCTTCCAATTCATAATAAATTCATGTAAAGGTTTTTGTTTATCGTCGATGAAGGTTCTAAAAAATTTCCCTATAGTAATGAGCGACTGAGCCATGTTGTTTATGATATTTTGCGCTGATGTATTTATCATTTTAAAGAGGTTGTTTGCGTATTTCACATGACTTTTCTCTTTTTCAGACTTGGATGCGTAGATTCTAAGTTTATCTCCATAGTCTCCTGATGAAGACACTGTTATATCGAAAGCTTCTATTTTTTGCGGGATGTCGTTTATCTTGTATATGGCATCTGACATTTGATGGGATAGAGCCTGATTCTGCCATTGTCCCTTGATTAAGAAAATGTCGCACAATGGGTGTAATTCTTTCTTGAAAATCTCAAGCAAGAAAGTCTTTAAATACGCAAGCTCTTGAGTATGGGTAAACCCGTCTAAATTTTTCTTAATAAAATTTTCATTTGCCTCTTTGGTATAATGCTTGAGGTAATTGATCTCCATCTGTCCGAATATATCTTGCACAAGGGGCCCGATAGTCTCGTCTTTCTTCGCATCGATAATTTTCTCAATAACTTTCTGCGTATCGGCGCGTTTCTTTTCAAGCCATTCTTCAATGATATATTCATTAGGAATATGCGCCTTTACCTGAATAGTCGGATTTTTATCAACAATCCGCGTTATGAGAAGCAATATGCTAGATTTCTGAATATCGTGGAGATGGGTAAGTAGCCTATGCCATTGATCTACGCTGATTACTTCCGCATCTTTGTATGTGTTAAGTATCTTTATCGCTTTCTTCCAGTCCTGATTCATGTCCATAGCATAAGCCACCTCCATAAAATCCTTCAACTGATCGCTAATGTACTCGCCTTGAACATCGGTAAATTGAGGCTTATAGATAAAATTGTGTTCTGAGATATTTCCATCGAACTTCTTTACGATGCTGTAAAAATCAAACGAAACAAAGTTGATGAAACGCAGTATGGTATTATAACAATCATTTACTTGTTCTATCCTATCCGTACTGAAAATAGCAAAAAAACTCTCCATCTCTTTTTTTATCTCACCCATTAACTGTTGCGACGGTATCGTCTTGGCGCGAGCTTCTATCGCGGCTTTGCTGAACTTCTCCGCCGCCTCAATTTCTTTCTTATCTAAGAAGCTTTCGATAGTAATTGTCTTTAGATGAGGTGAAGCCGTGGCTTTTTGCATGGAAATCTGAGCTTTTGAGATACTTTTGTAGATAGTGTAGAAAAACTTCCCTACTTCGCCGTCAACCTTCCCAAGTGAAAGCTTATAGAATTTCTTGTACCTGCTTTGAGCAATATCTTTCGCTACTATTTTAAGCAGTTTTTTCTTTTCTGCCTCCATCTTGTTTCTGGGTTTGGCGCTTGAAGAGAAAATTCTCTGTATATTATAGAAAAAAGGAAAAGCCATGTTTTTATAATACCGAAAAATGGATAAAAAATTCAAGTGGTCTAAATTTGTTCTTGATAAGAAGGAAGTAGGCAACGGCTAGAGAGCCACAAAAATTTGGAAAAAACACACAAAAACCCAAGCAAAATCCAGGAGACTTCCATAGTATAGGTGGAGGATATGAAAATGAGAGAAATATTAGGTGTGTGTGTGATAGTACTTTGTACTTGTTGTTCAAGCTCGGCGAGTGAAGATAATCTTCAGAAGGCGCTTGGAATCAATACGAAGACCGTGTCTCCTGTGTTCTTAGGGTGTTCCGCGATTTCTTCAACGGAGATCATGTTTCGTTTTTCACTGCCGGTTGCTATTGTATCGGTAAAATTTGAACCTGACCTGGAAATAGCATACGTTGAAAATGGGAAAACGGCGACCGTTCACTTGAGCAGTGGGGTATCTGGCGGCGCTCCCATAACCGCCAATGTTTTGGTCGAAGACGGCGATAGGAACACGCTCAATGTGTTAGTTTCATTCAGGTCGAGGAACGAAAGGCTTCCCCCTTTCCTGATAACGGAAATACGGACGGAAGCGGCGAAACCAAAGGGAGAATTCGTTGAACTGAAGATGTTGGGAGATGGAAATCTATGCGCCTTACAAATGTTTGTCGCTACAGACAACATGGAGACGCCGTCTTTTGAATTTCCGTCTATTGAAGTTAAGAAGGGCGATTACGCGGTGGTTCACCTGCGGACTTATGAAGAAAACGCGGTAAACGAAACCAGTGGTAATAAGGCGGAGTCGAAGGCGAAAGATTCGTCTGATACTGCTTGGGACCTTTGGCTACCGTCTTCTGGAGAGCGTCTACGGAAAACGGATGCGGTTTTCTTCAAGGATCAGGATGATAATGTCGTCGATGCGGTTGTATTCAGTGCGGACGGGACGTGGGGAACCAAAACGAGTGGAAACATGGAACGCGCCGCGGTGTTACTTGGGGAACAAGGAGCATGGCTCTTCGGGAGTGAAGATGTTCCCGCGCCGAGCGGCGCTTTTTCTAGCGGCGATACTACTTCGACGAGAACTATCTGCCGCGACGAGGCTGTTCTTGACTCGAATACCGCTGATGATTGGTATATTACGGTATCGAGTGGAGCGACGCCGGGCAAACCAAATAATAAGGGTAGATATGTCGCAAAGAAGAAGGTCGCTGGGGTAAACTGATTTCTAGTATGTTTGCGTTTCATTTGATACGTATTCGAGGGTTATGCCGACTTTCTTGAACATGGCTTCTGAATCTTCGGCGTCGTGGTAGCGTCGCTGGCACACGACGCGGACGATTCCGCAATTTATGATGAGCATGGCGCAGGTGCGGCACGGGGTCATGCGGCAGTAGAGAGTGCCGCCGTCTATAGGAATGCCTCGTTTGGCGGCTTGGCATATAGCGTTCTGTTCCGCGTGAACCGTCCTGACGCAATGCTCGGTGGTATTCCCATTCTCGTGTACCATTTTCTTCAACTGATGCCCCGCATCGTCGCAGTGGGGCAGTCCTGACGGGGCGCCGACGTAGCCAGTTACTAAGATTTGGTTGTTCTTGGCTATGACGCATCCTGATCTGCCCCTATCGCAGGTCGCTCGCTTGGAAATGGCGTCGCATACTTCCATGAAATATTCGTCCCAACTTGGTCTCTCATACATTTTAACTCTCCTTCTCCTTTACTTAAATTATTCAGGAGGGGGGCGCGTCTTTCCCTAAACGGAGGACGGCACACAGTCGCCCGTGTGGTGCGCCCCCCTGTCTCCAGCCCGCCCCGCACGGCGGGTTTAAAAGGGGCGGTCTTCCGCCACCCCCCAAAACATTAAACTACATCGCCCGCACAGCGGGTTGCATAAAGGCGCGGTCTTACGCTACCCTCCAAACCTTAAACTACATCGCCCGCACAGCGGGTTGCATAAAGGCGCGGTCTTCCGCTACCCCCCAAACCTTAAACTACATCGCCCGCACAGCGGGTTGCATAAAGGCGCGGTCTTCCGCCACCCCCCAACCTTAAACTACATCGAAGAGGTCTGACGCCAATACCTGCAAGATGAAAATTGCTTTGGCGCCAGACATTGACTCATATTTTTAGCATATTTCCCGCTTTGTATCAACAACCCCAGTCTCTGACACCGACTTAAAACCCCGGGAGTTAGACTCCAAACCTTGGGAATTAGACTTCAATCTCTGGGAGTTAGACTTAAAACCCTGGGAGTTAGACTTAAACCCCTCGGAGTTTGAGTTGAAACCCTGAGAGTTAGACTTAAACCCCCCGGAGTTAGACTTAAACCCCCCGGAGTTAGACTTAAACCCCTCGGAGTTAGACTTAAAACTCCGGGAGTTAGACTTAAACCCCCGGAGTTTGAGTTGAAACCCTGGGGGTTTGACTTAAAACACCGGGGGTTTGACTTCAATCTCTGGGGGTTAGACTTAAAACTCCGGGAGTTAGACTTAAAACTCTGGGAGTTAGACTTAAAACCCCCGGAGTTAGACTTAAACCCCTCGGAGTTTGAGTTGAAACCCTGGGGGTTTGACTTCAATCTCTGGGGGTTAGACTTAAAACCCTGGGGGTTAGACTTAAAACCCTGGGGGTTAGACTCAAAACCCCGGGAGTTAGACTTAAACCCCTCGGAGTTTGACTTAAAACCCTCGGAGTTTGACTTAAAACCCTGGGGGTTAGACTCAAAACCCCGGGAGTTAGACTTAAACCCCCCGGAGTTAGACTTAAAACCCCCGGAGTTTGAGTTGAAACCCTGGGAGTTAGACTTAAAACCCCCGGAGTTAGACTTAAAACCCTGGGGGTTTGACTTAAAACCCTGGCGGGGTTAAAACTATGGTGCTTCGTTAGCGAGAGACAGCCGCCTAATCGCCTCGCCCACCAAGTAGAACGAACCTGTTACCAAGACGGGCACGTTTTTCTCTTGAGCGATGGCAAACGCCTTATCGATAGCCGTCGCCGTATCCTTGATCAGCGTAACTTTTT
This sequence comes from Treponema sp., assembly GCA_031264475.1. The sequence continues at coordinate 15,975 of JAISEA010000123.1, forward strand.
CAGGGTTTATGCCCTCAAATACCTCAAATACCTTTTCAGGGTAACTTTCTTTGAAGGTTCCGGGCGTTGTAATGACGATGACGGAAAAACGCGGCGCGAGAATCTTCGCCATTGATAAGACGTCTTTACCCGCGGCGCAACCGAAGAGCAGTACCCCGTCCCCGTAAATGGATACGAAGGTTTCCACGCAATAGTCGATACTGGCGCGGGTATGAGCGCCGTCCACAATGACGGGCGGCGCGGACGATATACGCTCAAAACGCGCCCGTAAACGGCATTTTCTCAGACCGTTGCTGATACATTCGGCGCTTATGTTCGGAAACGCGGTTTTCACCGCAAGCGCGGCAAGCCCCGCATTTCCCGCCTGCACCGCGCCCGGAATGGGGATAGACAACGCGAGCGGATTGGGGAAAAGGTTGGAAACAAGGGTGAAATCCGTGCCGTCCCGCGATACAACGATGTCTCTTACTTTCACTTCATCTGGAAAATAGTGTACCGTGGTGGAAGAATCTGCCTTTTCCGCCGCGTCATAGAAAACAGCAAGGGCTTCGGGAACCTGTTCCGCGAGTGTCAGAGGAACACCCGGCTTGATGATACCTGATTTTTCCTTTGCGATCAGGGCGATGGTGTCGCCTAGATATTCAGTATGCTCTTTTTCGATCAGGGTAATGACGCTGACGAGAGGGCGCACGATATTGGTAGCGTCGAGTCTCCCCCCCATACCCGTTTCCACGACCATCGCCGTACAACCCGACCGCCTCGCGCAGAGGAAAAAAAAGAGGGTGAATAATTCAAAAAAAGTGGGCGCGTCCTCAGAGCTCATTTTTTCCGTAATGGCAAGAAGCTCGTTGCCCGCGTCCACATAAACGGATTCGTCGAAGAAGTCCCCGTTCCATGTGATACGTTCCCTGAAGTCCAAAACATGAGGCGAAGTGTAGAGAGCGGTCTTGAAACCAGCAGACGACAGTACGGACGCAATCATCGTGGAAACTGAACCCTTACCTTTTGAGCCTGCTACATGAATGACGGGAGCTGTGCTCTCAGGATGCCCCGCGCGTTCAGCCAATTCCCACATACGGTCAAGGCAGAAGCCTTTGTCAGCCCGAATACGTTCAAAATTGATGAATTGGGATACCCATTCAAACACCGATGAGGATAATAGAAACATTTTTTCGCTTTTTATCGTAAAGTCGTTACGGAATCAAGAGGGCGTACTTGAAGCATCTTCATTTATTGACTTTCGCAATTCTCGGATGAATTCAGTCGATTCTCCCATATCTTCATAATCTTCACACCCGTCGCTAAAGCGTCTTGTGATCGTACAAAATTTGTACATTTTTTCCTGCCCCAACCTTTTCTTCCATTTTCCCGCCGTACAACGAATGCGTAAAATACCAGATTCGGTTCCGGGAAGCAGTTTACAATGGAAACAGTTGGCGCAATATATTTTTCCAGTCTGAAATTCTTCTTCGTGCATTATTCCCTCCACATTATTTTCGCGCCACATTCGGCAAAGGTTTCAGAATCGCAAAAGAGAGGTATTTGAATGGGTGTATATCGAGTACATTGGGAAACCATCCGTCTATCTCGTCGGTGTCGATGATGTTTACCGCAGGCTGGTAGGAGATAGGAAACACCGAGGCGCGATTCAAGAGAAGGTCTTCGGCTTCAGCAAGAGTCCCCCATCGCTCCTCTTCCTCTTGTAGCATAGATTTGTTCAGCAAGTCTTCGTAGTCCGCGTCGCTATAACAGGCGTCATTCAAGTTAGAGTCCGTCTGCCACATCTGGAGGAAGGTATAAGGATCCGCAAAGTCGCCTATCCATGTCGTTGACCCTACCTCGTAGTCATCTAGTTTGAGAGACGCATTATAAAAAAGATACGGTACGACGTCAATCTTCACCGGAACTCCCAGCGCGAGCCATGACGTCGCCATAATACTCGCTATGCGGTCCGACTCTGCGGATGGTGTTATCCTGATAGTCAGCTCTGGCAGTCCCACGCCTTTTGGAAAGCCCGCCTCCGCGAGAAGCTCCGCGGCTTTCTGTACATCCGTTCTGTCTATACCTTCTATCTCTGGATAATCAGGAATAGGGTAGATGAGCGTTTTGGCCGGCATAAAGAGACCGCTCCGTATTTCCTCCCACGGCAGGGCGAAGGACAAAGCTTGGCGAACACGGTAATCATTCCACGGCTCGTGCTTCGAGCGGATGAAATAGTAATGGGTAGCGAACATGGCGTTTACCGTTATGCCGCTCCTGTCCGAGAGCGCATCTATGTTCATGTCTCCGGCAAGCCAGCGAGCTTCACCCGAATTCCAGAGCGCGGACGCCTCGTCTCCATCTTCCGTGAATTTAACAACGACTGTCTTGAGCTTCACATTCTTCGCGTCCCAGTACTGATCGTTCTTTACCAAGTCAATGGACTTATCGTTCTTTCCTTTCAGAGCAAACGGACCATTTGCGACTGGATGCGACCAATCCGCGTCTTCCGCAAGCATGGACGAGTGCATGGGGCTAAACGAATGGTGGCAGAGCATACTTGGGAAAAACGCGGCCGGCGCATTCAGCGTAACGACTAGTTTCCCGTCCACGACACGGATGCCTACATTATCTGGTCCAGACCGACCCACGCGGTAATCCCGCGCGCCTTCAATAATATCAAAAAGCGAAGAATAAGGCGCGTCTGGGAGGGATAACAGGGAAAGCCAAGCATTGCGAAAATCTTCCGCTCGCACGGGGTCTCCATTGGAGAACTTCGCCCCTTCCCGAATGGTGAAAGTCCACTGTTTCTTATCCAG
>JAISEA010000093.1 GCA_031264475.1 Treponema sp.
CTGTTAGAGGATTAGCATGGCGTCTCCATAGCTGAAAAAGCGGTATCTTTCACGAATCGCCTCGCGGTAACTGTCCAAGATGAAGTCTTTGCCCGCAAAAGCGGAGACAAGGAAGAGGAGAGACGATTGTGGCGTGTGGAAGTTGGTAAATATGCCGTCTATGGTTTTGAAGCGATAGCCGGGGTAAATGAATATAGACGTAGACTGCTCGCCGACTTTCAGGCGACCGTTTGAGAAGGCAGACTCCAGAGCGCGAACACTCGTCGTGCCGACCGCAATGACGCGCCGCTTCTCCGACCATGCCTTTTCCACGCGGGTTGCCGTGAGCGCATCGATGGTGAAAACCTCCTCGTGCAAGGTATGGTCTTCAACGTTTGCGGTACGCACGGGAAGGAATGTGCCAAGCCCCACGTGCAAGGTGATAAACGCGGTTTCAACGCCGGATTTATCCAAATCCGCAAGAAGCTCCTCGGTAAAGTGTAGCCCAGCAGTCGGCGCCGCGGCTGAACCAACGGAGCGAGCGAATATTGTCTGGTACCGCTCGTTGTCTATTGACGCATCTTCGCGGCGTATATAAGGCGGCAAGGGAATACGCCCGTAGGCATCGAGCCATACATCGTCTATCGCGGGGGTAAAACGGACCACGTGAGTGTCTCCGTCCCGCCTGACGATTTCAGCCTCCACATTGCCGGGGAATACATAGCGGCTTCCGATCCGTCTACGTTTCGCGCGCGACGCAATAACCGACCATTCTTCGCCACATTGTTTTAGTAGTAAGAATTCCACCTGAGCGCCGCTCGTAGAAGAAACCCCCAAAAGCCGAGCCTTTCTCACGCGGGTATTATTGAAGACAAGGAGACTGCCTCGTTCTAGGAAATCCGTCAGGTCTTTCACAAGGCAATGCTTACGACATTGCGTCTTTCTGTCAAGAAGCATGAGACGGCTCGTCCCTCGCTTTTCAGGAGGAAATTGTGCGATAAGTTCCTGCGGAAGGTCAAAAGAGAAATCAGATGTTAGCATAGGAGTTATTATAGCAAATAGCGGCGTGTTCTGAAAGTCCGTCGACTTTCTCGCAACAACCGCTATCGCTTTTTAGAAACTCCACCTTGCGTCTAAGAAGATTTTGTTTTTGAGGTGATCACGGGAAAAGGTACCGTTATAGCCAAGCACAGTCGTTATTCCACTGAAGGAGATTACGATACCCGGCTTCACGGTGATTTGATACGCGGAGGCGTAATCCAAGAGCAGGTCATAGCCCGGCACTTGTCCCGCATCAAAGCCTGACACCTTTTGGGCAAGGTAGTAGCTGTTGATGTAGTGGGTATAGTTCACCGATAACTCGGCTTTCGCAACGCCAAAGGCTTTATAGCTGATATAAGGTTCGATTTGTAGTTGTCCCCAGCTCTCGACGCCATTCAAATCTGAGTTATCACCTTGAGTGAGGATGTATTTTGCTTTTAGTTCGACGTAGAAGCTATCGGTAATGGGATACCCGCTCTTTAAGGCGAAGGTTGATTTAAGTTGCGATATTTTATACTTTCCACCGTGTGTTGAAAGCTTATCGTTCTCGCCGATGTTGCTTATGACGCCGTCAAAGGACACGTTGCCCTTTCCGCCGAAAATGTTGGTCAAACCCACGCCAAAAGCCGCGTTGCCAGCCAAACCAATGGGGTTTTCCTCTACTTCCTTGGTGCGGTGTAAGCCGCCGTCAAAATCGGACTCACTATCGTCATAGACCGGGTTGTTGTCCCATATAAGGGAAATCCAGTAAAGGTCTGCCTTGTACTTTGCGCCGACTATGATGGTGGAGAGGTAGTTGACGGGTTTGATGCCACTTGCGCCCGGGTCTGGGAAGTTTATACCCGCGGAAATGCCAATGGGATCAACCCAAAACATACGAATACCGGTGTAACCAAGCCAGTCCGCTCCGAGCCAACCACCGCTTGTTATGGGCGTGCCACCGCCTTGTCCGCCTTTAATCTGGAACTTGTCCTGGAATAAATTCACCCACAGATAATGGTCGCCGAGATGCATAACGTCATTCCATTTTGCCAGATCGCCATGACCCCACATACCCAACTTCAGCCCATATTTCAGCACTTCATTCTCTTGCTTGAAGTTGAAATCAAGCCACCCTTCGCCGTTGTAGGTCTCATGTTCCGCCGATGCAAAATACAAGGTGAGGGGATACTCATCCTTTGTATTAAGCCCATTCAAATTCCCGCTGTAATCTGAGTTTTTCATCATCATACCGGTTTTTACTCCGCCGCTCAGACTAAAACCATTGTTCAAGTCCACTGCCAAGACCGCCGTTGTCGCGGCAAGAAACGCCGCCGTTAAAAAAATAGTCTTCTTCATAAATTTACTCCTTTTCATAGAAATTGGTTTATTGTTTGTACAAATCTACAGTGAACCGCCTCGTTCAATCGTAGAATCTTAAAGGTATAAAAAATGTCTTGTCAAATCTTTTTTTTCTTTTTCCTCGCTTGCAATTCGTTCTAAAAGTGTTATAATTGCCCCATGGTTGACAGACTTCTTATAGATACATTAACTACTAAATCCCGCGATTTCGCGGTCAGATGGAAGAACAAGGTGCGTACGGCTGAACAGCTCAAGCACTACAATGCTTTGTCGGATGAACAATTCATCGAGTCTCATATTGGATTGTATCCAGTACTTGCGCGTACATTAGATAGAGGGCTTGATCGTTCCCTAGTCGGCGGTTTCTTTGTAGGTATAGGTAAAAAGCGTATGAAAGACGGTTATCCTATCTCGGAAATCATCTATGCGGCGAGTCTTGCCCAACAAGCCATTATTGAGTATATAATGAACGAATTCGTACTTGACAACCCTATCAAGATGTACCAAGCAATGGGAATGGTCGAGCGTGTGGCTCAATTTTTCCTTTTGGGATGCTTCTATTTGACGAAAGGTTTTCTTGAGGCGACGTATACAGACATGAATGGCAAAGACGCTGTTTCAGAAACCTTGCTTAAAAAATATTTCAAGGACGATTTCTTCTTTAAAGAAAACTAGACGACCACGGAATTGAAATTTGCAACAAACATGGATTATAAATTCTCAGTAGCGGATTACACGTTGGGTTGAATTCACCTTAATCCATGAAAAGCTGTGTAATCCGCATCGCTCGTTGGTTTTACTTACTCTTTGGAATTATCAGATTCAAGATGATGCCGACTAGAGCGGAGACCGCGATAGCTCCAAGTTCGAAGGCGAAGCCTCCTATGGGGAAGGCTATCCGACTGCCCCCCACGCCAAGGATGAAGATGATCGACGCGATGATGAGGTTGCGTTTGTCGTCGAAATCAATCTTATTGACGACTAGTTGCTTCAAGCCGTTGATGGCTATACTCCCGTAGAGCAAGATACATACGCCGCCAAGCACCGGTGTAGGCAATGCCTGCAAGAACGCCCCGAACTTCCCGAAGAGAGACAGTAAGATGGCGATAGCGCCCGCGAATATGAAGACGAATACCGAGTAGACTTTGGTTGTGGAAAGCACGCCCAGGGATTCTCCATAGGTTGTATTGCAGACTGAGCCGGTAAGACCGGCGAGTGCGGTTGCCAATCCGTCGCCCGCTATGGTGCGGTGCAGACCCGGGTCTTTCACATAGTCTCTACCCACGATGTCGCCTGTTACAATGGTATGTCCGATGTGTTCGCAGATAGTTGCGAGAGATACAATGGCGAAGGTAACGATTACCGCTAAGTTGAATTCGGGAACAACGAACTTCGGCAAGTTGATTGCCGGAGCGTTTTTAATTACCTCAAAAGACACGAACTTGAATGATGGATTGATGAAGCCAAGTAGAAAGGTTATCAAGTAGCCGCCGCCGAGCCCGACGATGATAGAAACGCTTGATACGAATGGTATTTTAGAATAATTTGCCGCAATAGTGATGAGCAGGGTGATCGCCGCGATGATGAGGGCGTAAATACTATATTCGCCGTTGACCCCGGTCGACGCCATGCTTACCGCGGTGCCCGCAAGCGCGAGTCCGATAACCGCGACCACAGGTCCGATAACCACGGGGGGCAATATACGGTGTATCCAGTTTGGTCCCGCGAAGTAAATTAACAGCGCGATAAGACAGTAGAATATTCCTGAAACAACGGCGCCGCCTGCAAGATACCCAGGTCCATATTGACCTAACACGAGAATTGCCGGAGCGATGAAAGCGAAAGAACTACCTACAAAATTTGGCACTTTAAACTTTGTGACGAAAAGATAAACAAGCGTGCCAAGACCTGCGCTGAAGATGGCGTAAAGTGGATTCACTCCGACTAAGATCGGTACAAGCACCGTGGCTCCAAAACACGCCAAGAGGTGCTGAAGTCCGTAAAACACGCTTTGTACTACAGGTGGTTTGTCGTCCACCCCGTAGAAAACCGATTTTCCTACAGTTGTCATTATTTCTCCTTTGAAGGGAAAGGGACTGTTTTCAAACATCGCCATGCGCGGTCGCCTCACCGTCTGTCCCCCATGCACAGCCGCGCCTATGCGGTTATGCTTCCCTTCAAAAAATAGAGACGGTAAGATCGCGCACTCGCTTGATCGTTCCGTAGATAAGCGTATTATCAGATTATAAAAATCCTCCTTTTTTGTCAAGGGCTTGAATAAGAAGTCCCACGACTCGAAATCTCATCCGTCAACCGCCTGAACGGGTTATCAAGGCTGTTTAACGATATATCAACAGACTTATTTGGTATACCGCCAGACTTATTCTATGTATCAAACGGATTATTCGATGTATCAAATGACTTATTCGATGTATCAAACAAACTGTTCTATGTATCAAACAAGTTATTCTATGTATCAAACGATTTGTTCTATGTATCAAACAAACTGTTCTATGTATCAAACGAGTCATTCTATGTATCAAACAACTTCGGCGGGATATAGAATAACTTGTTCTATGCTCCCATAGATTAGTTCTATATACCGTATGATGTATTAGTATCGGTTAAAATGAATACATATTGAAGGAATGACTAAAGCAGGTATTAGGCTTGCGCGATTGTTCCGCCGCCGATGACCGTATCGCCTTCGTAAAGCACGACGGCTTGCCCCGGCGTAATAGCCCGTTGATGTTCGTCAAAGACTATATGTAATGTATCAGGGTCCGTCTGCTCTACCAACGCGGGTTGTTCTTGCTGTAAGTAGCGGGTTTTCGCCGTAACACGGAGGGGCTTATCAAGCTTATCGCAGGAAATGAGGTTGATCGCAACCGCAACAAGGTTCTTCGTCCAGAGCGATTCGTCCTTTCCTATCGTGATTGTGTTGTTCTTCGCGGACTTTGCGATCACGTAGATCGGCTCGCCAAACGCAAGCCCAAGTCCTCGCCGCTGTCCGATGGTGTAACGGATGATTCCCTTGTGCCTACCCATGACCGCGCCGTTTTCATCAAGCATATCGCCGCAGGGCGCGGGGTATCCGCGCTGTTTCTCAATGAACGCGGCGTAATCTCCGTCAGGCGCGAAACAAATATCTTGGCTGTCCTTCTTACCTGCGTTCATAAAGGCGTTTTCTACCGCGAGTTTCCTCACTTGTTCCTTCGTCAAGTTCCCAAGGGGGAAAACCACACGCGATAGTTGTTCCTGCGTCAGCGTATATAATACATAGGATTGGTCTTTCCCCGCGTCAACGGCTTTCTTTAAAAGGAAGCGTCCACTTGCTTGTTCAATCCGCGCGTAATGACCCGTAGCGATATAGTTGAAATCGAGGCGACTCGCCTTTTCAAGGAGTCTTTCAAATTTAAGATAACGGTTACATTCTATACATGGATTCGGGGTGCCGCCTGTTTCGTAGGTCTCAATGAAGTTATGGACAACGAACTTTTTGAAGTCGTCCGCGAAATTTAATACATAATGCGGCATATTGAGACGAAAGGCGACCGCCTTCGCGTCTTCCACGTCAGATAAGGAACAGCACCCGCTGGGCGGCGCAGTTAAATCTTCGGAATCGAAGAGTTTCATCGTAACGCCAGCACATTCATAGCCGGCTTGTAACATAAGCGCCGCCGCAACAGAACTGTCTACCCCGCCCGACATAGCGATAAGGGATTTCTTCTTTTTATAATACATTATTTATAAATGGACTGATTCTCTAGCTCCACTTAATCAAGCCTGTGCGGTAGGGGTGAATCAACGCATCGTGCTTGGGGAGAATACGCACGGTATGCCCCTGTATGCCCGTGTCCGCACATTCAATACGCACTTGATACCGATAGACGCTCCCCTCGTTGCCAAGCGGCTTCATCTCGGAACGGTGGGCGTTCTCAATCCGCCCGTTCTTGCTCGAAATTGCCCCGTGGTAGAGTTCCACCTTAATCTCATCGGGCGTGAGAGACGCGAGATCAATGGAGGCTTTCACGGTCAGAGAGTCGCCCCTCTGCATAACCGGCTTTACGCTTGATTCGATGTTGATGATCTTTAACTGATTCCACGCTTGATTGAGTTTCGTCATGTAAGCCGCTATGGACTTCGCCTCGGTATAGCCGTCCCGCGTCATGGTCCGATAGTTCTTGAGCGCGGGGAAGTAAAATTGGTTGGAGTAATCCATAAGCATACGGTGGGAAGACATGGACTGCCCTATCTGCTTCATGTCAGCCTTCATGCGCTTTATCCACTCGCGGGGCAAGCCATCCCGACCGCGCTGGTAGAACAGAGGGATGATGTCGCGTTCAAGAAGGTCGTAGAGGGCTTTGCTCTCCACGTCGTCTTGTAGATTGGCGTCCGTGTACTGCTCACCTTGCCCAATCGCCCAACCAACTTCAGGGTTGTAAGCTTCATCCCACCATCCGTCCAAGATCGAACAGTTCAGGACGCCGTTCATGGCGGCTTTCATGCCGCTGGTGCCAGAGGCTTCGAGTGGTCTGCGCGGCGTGTTGAGCCATACGTCCCCGCCGCTGGTGAGATACTTGGCGACCGTCATGTCGTAGTTTTCAATGAAGACGATCCGACTGGTAACGTCGTATTTTTCGGCGAAGTGGATGAGTTCGCGGATGATTTCCTTGCCGGGCATATCGTGGGGATGGGCTTTTCCCGCGAAGATAAGCTGAATCGGATGCTCGTTGTCTTTGACAAGGCGGAGGAGGCGTTCAGGGTCGCGGAGTAAGAGGTTGCCGCGCTTGTAAGTGGCGAAGCGCCGTGCGAAGCAGAGGGTCAGCGCATAAGGAGAGAGCGCGTCTTCGGCTTGCTGAATCCTGCGTTCCACCGCGCCGGTGCGCTGAATATGCCGCTTAATGCGGTCGCGGGCGAAGACCACGAGCCGTTCGCGGCGTCTCTCGTGTGTGCGCCACAACTCTTCGTCTGAAATGCGGTCGATGCGCTCCCATATACTCAAATCGGTTGGTTCATCTTGAAAACGGGGTCCGAAATAACGGTTGAGTAATTCAGTCATGCCGTTTGAAAGCCATGTGCGGGGATGCACGCCGTTGGTAATGTGGTGAATCGGCACTTCGTCAAGCGGGAGACCGGGCCATAGCCCCTTCCACATTTCCCGCGATACAACGCCGTGGAGTCTGGCGACTCCGTTTGCGTAAGCCGCCATTTTCAGGGCAAGTACGGTGAGACAGAAGGTTTCATTGTCGTCGTCAGGATTGACGCGACCGAGCGCGAGGAAGTCCTTCCATGAGACGCCCAGAATGTCGGTCCACCCGTGGAAGTATTTTTCCATGAGACCAATGTCAAAACGCTCGTTGCCGGCTGGAACCGGCGTGTGTGTGGTGAAAATATTGGTGGGCCATACCGCTTCACGGGCTTCGTCGAAACTGAAGCCTTTTTCTAGCATGATCTCACGAATACGCTCCAGTCCGAGGAAGGCGGAATGTCCTTCGTTCATGTGGGTAACGGCGGGGTTGATGCCCAAGGCGCGCAGGGCGCGGACGCCGCCGACGCCAAGCAGGATTTCCTGTTGAATACGGGTCTCAGCGTCCCCACCGTAGAGAGCCGCCGTAATGTTACGGATGTCAGGCGCGTTTTCATCAATATTCGTATCCAAAAGGTAAAGTGAAGCGCGCCCGACTTTAACCTCCCATATCTGGGCGACCGCGGTTCTACCAGCCAAGTCAACGGTAATCTTGATAGGCTCGCCGTTTTTCCCGACCTTTTTCTCGACAGGCATATTATACCA
>JAISEA010000127.1 GCA_031264475.1 Treponema sp.
TGTTGTTTGAAAGGGAGCGACCGACCTCAAGAGTCGGTGCCAGACACCATGTCGAGGTGTCAGACATAACCTGTTTGATCGCAAGGTCAAATGAGTAAGAAGTCAGGAGGGGGGCGCTATTTCCAAAACATTTCGGCAAACAGCCGCCTTCCTGTCGCGCCCCCCTGGCTCCAGCCCCGCTTGCGCGGGTCTTCCGCCACCCCCCAAACCCGAAAAGGTGGGGCAAAGCAAGACGCTTTAAAACCCCCGAAGGGTGACGCCACCCTTCAACAGGCAAGCCTGTTAGACGGCTTTTTAATTGAGTTTTGTTTGCAATCCTGTTGTCCCTGCTTGATCCTTAGCGGGCGGGGACTTAGTGTTAATTTTTAATCCTCCTGTCCCCGTCCGATCCTCAACGGGCGGGGACTTTTTTATGGACAGGCAAAACCTGCCAAACGGCTTCTTAATGGGTTTTGTTTACTGTTTTTCACCAAATATTTCTATTTTTACGCCATAACCAACAGATTTTACTTGCATAAAATCCCAGATCGCGCTATAATACCCCATGTTCTTATCAACGACAAAATGAATGTGTGTAGCCCCATACGAGTTAAATGTGTACCCATACAGGTTGAATGGAGACCCATATGAGTTGAATGTGCGCCCAGCAGTGTCAAATGTGTACCCAGCCATGTTGAATGTGTACCCATATAAGTTGGATGGATGCCCATTCAGATTAAATGTGCGCCCATCTGTATTAAATGTGTACCCATTCATGTTGAATGTGCGCCCAACCATGCTACATGGGTACATATTCAGGTTAAAGGCGACCGCTTTTACTTTGGAAACGATTACTTATGAGATAAAGAGAACTATAAATAAAGGAGAAAATATGGCTCGCTATGCCGATTGGCTTTCAGTAAGCAGAGATGGGCAATTATTTACAGCCCTCGCGTGGTTAAAAGTGTTGGCGGATCACGCGACAGAGTGGAATATCCCCGCAAACGTTCACACAGAACTCGCCGCTCTCACCGCCGCGGCTAAAACCGCCCTCGAGCAGGCGCAAAACGAGACTACCCGCACCCCCGTCGCTACCGCTCAGTGCAGGACTGCTTTCGCGGCGCTCGCCGCCAAAATGCGCGACATCAAAAAACGGTATTTCTATGTGCCGCCCCTCTCGGACGTAGACCTCGTCAGCCTCGGTCTCAAACCTCACGATTCCACCCCAAGCCCAAGCGGAAAGCCCACAGCCCAGGTTACCATAGGAACCTTCCTCGCCGGGCGGCACGAACTCGGCGTGAAGATAGCCTATGTTACCGGCAGTCCCGCAGACCGCGCGAACAAGGGCTACAGGGTATGGTATCGCGTGGCTGTAGCGGGAGAAACGCCGCCCACAGACCCCGAAGAACTCGGCAAGTCTTTTTACACGCGGCATAAGAAAGACGTGATCGAGTTTGACTTTGGGGATTCGGGGAAGATGGTCTATTTCGCCGCGCAGGTGGAAAACGAAGGCAAAAAGGGTCCCTGGGGACCTCTGGTATCAGCCCTCATTCCGTAGCATCCTTCGTGTATTGCGGTGTCAGACACCCCGCCTGTGCAGGCTAGACTTCAAAGATGTCTGACACCTCGTCGTCTACTAAACTAGTTAGACGGTGGAGTCGGTGATACAAACTCCCGAACACCCACTCCGCCGCTCGTTCCACGAGCCCCGCCTTCACCGGATTCTCCGCGATGTACTCCCGCACACGCAGAAAGTCCGTTATCCCGCTGATTATCCGGGAATAGAACCGTTCCCCCCACACATGCCCCGTGCGCCCGTTCATCTTATTCCACGCCTTGGCGAAATTACACTTTATCCACTGCATTATTTGCGATAAGTTGCCGTCTTTGCCCGGTTTTATCGATAAATGGACGTGATTTCCCATGATACAGAAATCCAATAGCTGGAAACCGAACTTCAGCTTCGCCTTTTTGATGAAAGAAAGTAAGAGCTTCTTGAATCGGGGATCAAGAAGGATCATGTCGGCATGATCAATTTTCGACGTAACATGATACGTCGCTCCATCTTGGAGTATTCGCAAGCTTCTCATACCTATACTATGGTCTTGTCATGGAAATTGCTTTGGGTCTAACACCGATTTTTTCGCCTTCGTGATAAATTCTTCTCGCAAATACCTAATACCTCGGTGTCTGGCACCAGATCCCAATTTTTATAAGCTTGTTAGATGACTTGCGTGGTGTCTGGCACCACGCCGCTTTCGTGTGTTGCGGTGTCAGACACCCGCCTGTGCGGGCTAAACTCCACCAAAGCCGTTCCCGCATTTCAAACAAGGCTTCGGAAATTGACAAAGGGCGTTTGATTCCGTATACTAACATAATGGCTAAACAGAATAATACGAAAACGCAGACCGCGCAGGACGTAGTTTATGACGAATCGAAAATAAAGACCCTTTCTTCTTTGGAACACATACGCCTGAGGACAGGAATGTATATTGGTAGGTTGGGGGACGGTTCCAACCCGGATGACGGCATCTATGTGTTACTCAAGGAAATCATCGACAACGGCATCGATGAATTTATCATGGGCAATGGGAAAACCATTGAAATCGAGCTGGAGGACGGAACCACCCGCGTAAGAGATTATGGGCGCGGCATACCCCTCGGCAAACTCGTAGAATGTGTGTCTGTTATTAACACAGGAGCGAAATACAATGACGATGTGTTCCAATTCTCCGTGGGACTCAACGGCGTGGGAACAAAAGCCGTCAACGCCCTGTCATCGCACTTCAAGGTCGTGTCGACGCGGGAAGGTGAATACGCCTCGGCTGTGTTCAGGCGCGGCGAACTTTTGAGTAGTAAAAAAGGGAAAAGCGGCGAGAAAAACGGTACGTTTGTCGAATTTACGCCTGACGTGGAAATCTTCGGCAAATATGAATTCAACCTCGAATTCATTGAAAAGCGTATCCGCAATTACGCATACCTCAACGCTGGACTCACACTCATCCTCAACGGTAAGCTCTACGCCTCTGAACACGGTCTTTTTGACCTCCTCTCAGAGGAAATCGGCGAGCAAAACCTCTACCCTATCGGTTACTACAAGGCGGAACACCTCGAATTCGCCTTTACCCATACCAACAACTACAGCGAGGAGTATTTCTCTTTTGTCAATGGTCAATTCACGAGTGACGGCGGTACGCACTTATCGTCCTTTAAGGAGGGTTTCCTCAAAGGAGTGCAGGCGTTCTTCAAGAAAGACTACAAGAGTGAAGATGCACGGGAAGGCGTTATCGCGGCTGTCGCCATCAAGCTCAAAAATCCAGTATTCGAGAGTCAGACCAAGAACAAGCTCGGCAACTCGGACATACGGGCGACTGTTGTACAGGAAGTCAAATGTGCGGTGGAAGACTGGCTTCACAAGAACGTCGAATCCGCGAAACTACTTGAACAGAAAATCATCGCCAATGAAAGAATCCGTACCGAGCTTAATGCGGTGAAAAAAGAGGCGAGAGAAGCCGCGAAAAAAATATCGCTGAAAATCCCCAAGCTTAAGGATTGCAAATACCACTTTGAAGACGGACTGTTGGGAGAAAATTCTATGATTTTTCTCACCGAGGGCGATTCTGCCGCCGGTTCAATGGTCTCAAGCCGCGACGTGATGACGCAGGCGATTTTTTCTCTGCGCGGCAAACCTGAAAATATGTTCGGCAAGAAAAAAGCGGCTATCTACAAAAACGAGGAACTCTACAACCTAATGATGGCGCTCGGCATTGAAAACGATATGGTAAACTTGCGCTATGCGAAAATCGTGATCGCTACGGACGCGGACTTCGACGGATTCCATATCCGAAACCTGCTGTTGACGTTTTTCCTGACCTATTTTGAGGAGCTGGTAACAAGTGGGCGCATTTTCATCCTTGAAACGCCGCTCTTCCGTGTGCGGACGAAGAAAAACACTCGCTACTGCTATACTGCGCGTGAACGGGACGATGCAGTCAGGTCTCTGGGTAGCCAGAGCGAGATAACTCGTTTCAAGGGACTCGGTGAAATCAGCCCTCAGGAATTTGGTCAATTCATCGGTAAAGATATTCGCCTTGCATCGGTAACAGTGAACGCGCTTAAATCCGTGCCACAGGTGCTGAATTTTTATATGGGCAAAAACACGCCTGAACGCCGCGACTACATCATGGACAACTTAGTGGATGATGTGTAGGAGATATTGATGTTGTATAACCGGTACGCATTCCTAAAAATAGGAATATGTCTATTTCTCACCGCCTGCGTTACTGAAGAAGTGAAGATACCCATCTTGCCATGGACGCCGCCGCCAGATCAGCAAATTACCGTGCACAACGACCTTTTGATCGACGTACTCGATTACAAAGACAGTTCTTTGAAAGATA
>JAISEA010000039.1 GCA_031264475.1 Treponema sp.
ATCATGGCTTGATTATATGAAATCCGTTCAGTTCTGTCAAGGCAAAGCCTTATTCGCTTCCAAAACGCCTTGTACTTCCTGTGCGCTCTTACATTCGCGGACTTTTTCTGCTAGGATACGGCAATCTTGCATGGAAACAGAACGGATGATTTTCTTGATACGGGGGATTGACGAGGCGGTCATGCTAAATTCATCCAAGCCCAAACCCAAAAGCAATGCCGTAGCGCCGGTGTCTCCAGCAAGTTCTCCACACATAGCTACTTTTATGTTCGCGGAATGAGCCGCGTCTATCGTTTTTTTGATGAAGCGCAGAATCCCCGGATGAAACGGTTGCGCCAGGTAATTCACCATTTCATTGTTGCGGTCAACGGCAAGAGAGTATTGGATAAGGTCATTTGTGCCTATGGAGAAAAAGGCGGACTTCTCCGCGAGAATATCCGCTATTTCCGCCGCAACCGGCACTTCTATCATACAGCCGACAGGTATATCTTCCGCGAAAGCGTGTCCTCTCATGCGGCATTGTTCCTTTGCCTCTTCCAAAAAGGAAAGCGCCTGCCCTAATTCGACTATGCAGGAAATCATAGGGAACATGATCCTTACATTGCCGAAAACACTGGCGCGGAGAATAGCGCGTAATTGGGTTTTGAAAATCTCAGGAAACGCCAGAGAAAACCTTATAGCCCGCGCGCCTAACAAAGGGTTCTTTTCAACCGTTCCGCCCATATTCGGGGCTATCTTGTCACCGCCTATATCAACCGTCCGAATGGTAACAGGCTTACCGTTCATCGCCTTGATAACCCTGCAATAGGCGTTGAATTGTGTCTCCTCCTCCGCGGGTTGTCCCCGCGTCAAGAACAGGAATTCAGATCGGTAAAGCCCTATACCCTCAGCCCCGTAAGACAAGGCTTGCTCCGCTTCTTCGGGAATTTCTATATTGGCGTTCAAGGTTACGCGATAGCCGTCAAGGGTTTCCGCGGGCAGATCTGCCATGAGTTCCGCGGAATTCTTTCTATAGCTCATGAAATGATGGACAAACGTTTTATATACAATGGTTGTATCGCCCAAATCAAAAATAACCTCGCCATTCTCGCCGTTTACAAAGACCAACTCATTCTTTCCCGCTTTTTGCCTATTCAATGCCTCTTGCGTTACCTGTGAAAGCCCCATGACAGCTGGAATCCCAAAAGCCTTTGCGAGAATCGCCGTATGACTCGTCTTTGATCCAGCATCAAGGGCAATGCCTTTGACTCGTTTCTTGTTCATAGTAAGCATATCCGAAGGCAAGATGTCGCGGGCAATCACGACCACATCTTCGGTCAGGTCTGCAAGAGTCTCTCTTTTAACATTTAAGAGCAGACGCAAAATACGTTGCGTTACATCGGCAATGTCCACAGCCCGCTCGTGGAAATACTCCACAGGAGACGTTATTAGTTTTTGAACTATCTCACGGGAAACATCAGATACCGCACCTTCAATGTTCAAAAGCTGTGTCTCAAGCCTGTCTTTTACCTGTTTGTTGAATACCGGGTCCTCCAACATCAAGAGATGAGCGTCGAGAATTTCATTGTTCTCTTTTAGAGAGTCGTTTCGGGCGGCTTCAATCTCTGCCCGCGCCTTATCCAAAGCCGAGCAGAATCTATCCCATTCTGTCTGGACGATTTCCTTTTGAATATGAAAATGTGGAATATCAAGCGGTACATTCTCTGTATAAATGAAAAGTTGAGCAAGTCCAACGCCGCCAGACGCTGGAATACCTGTTAAAATCTTCATAATAAGAAAATTGTATCAAAAAAGCCGCTATGAGTCTACCATATATACTCCCGCATGGAGTTCTTGAAACGCCCGATTTTCTACATTTTTGTGTAATTAGCCTGATTTTCTACATCTTTGTATACTTTCGGTCTAGCGCCTTGTCTATATAATTCACTATATTACAGTCAAATAATTTTGGCACAAAGATTGCTTAATATGAATAGAGATTTATTTTTTAAGGAGAATTATATGTTTGCGGATAAAATTGATTTCTTCAAAGTTCCGATAGAGGAACTTTATGGAACTAACTGTTTTTCAAACGCCGTTATGAAGGAACGCCTGCCTAAGAGTATCTATAAGGAAATACTCGCGGTGCAGGCCGGCGAGCGGGAACTCACGCTTGAGGTTGCGGAAGTTGTGGCGGTCGCCATGCGCGACTGGGCTATATCAAAAGGGGCGTCTCATTACACGCATTGGTTTCAGCCACTCACCGGGTTAACCGCGGAGAAACACGATTCCTTTATTTCACCTACCCACGACGGTAAGGTGGTGATGGAATTTTCGGGTAAAGAACTCATCAAAGGCGAACCTGACGCTTCGAGTTTCCCTTCGGGCGGCTTGCGCGCTACGTTTGAAGCCCGCGGTTATACTGCGTGGGACGTTACGAGTCCTGCTTTCCTAAAGCAGGATAAGACGGGCACGACTCTTTGTATCCCTACGGCTTTCATTAGCTACTATGGGCAGGCGCTTGACAAGAAAGTCCCGCTCCTCCGCTCGATCAACGCTCTGGGCAAACAAGCCCTGCGCGTGCTTCGCGCTCTGGGTAATGAGACTACTCGTCACGTGTTTACCTCTGTGGGACCTGAACAGGAGTACTTCCTGATTGATAAGGAGTTTTATGAGAAACGTCCTGATTTGATGCTCACCGGCAGGACGGTTTTCGGTTCTATGCCTGCGAAGGGACAGGAACTTGAGGATCACTACTTTGGCGCAATCAGGGAACGGGTCGTGGCTTTTATGCGTGAACTCAATGTTGAGTTGTGGAAGGTTGGTATTCCTGCCAAGACCCAGCACAACGAGGTTGCCCCGAACCAATTTGAAATCGCCCCGGTGTATTCAACAACCACTTGGGCAACGGACGCAAACCAGCTCGTCATGGAGACGTTGAAAACGGTAGCGCGGCGGCATGGCATGGAGGCTATTCTTCACGAAAAGCCTTTCGCAGGCGTGAACGGCTCTGGTAAGCATAACAATTGGTCTATTGGGACTGACGATGGCGTTAATCTGCTCGATCCGGGCAAGAACCCGGAGACCAACGCGCGTTTCCTCCTGTTTGCTACTGCTGTGGTGGAGGCTGTTGATCGTTACGCTCTGCTCATTCGCGCAGGCGCGGCAACTGCGGCAAATGATCATCGCCTTGGTGCAAACGAGGCGCCGCCGGCTATTGTTTCCATCTTCTTTGGGGGACCTCTCACTGAGATTCTTGAGAGTATCGCGGAGGGCAAGCCTATCATCCACAAGGATACGGGTGAAAAGATTCAGCTTGGGGCAACGAGTCTGCCGAGTCTGCCTAAGGACGTGTCTGACCGTAACCGTACGAGTCCTTTTGCCTTTACGGGTAACAAGTTTGAGTTCCGTATGGTTGGGTCTTCCCAGTCTATTGCTACGCCAAATACGTTCCTCAATGTGGCGGTTGCCGATGTTCTCGCGGAGTTTGCGGACAAGCTTGAGAAGGCTTCTGACAAGAACAAGGCGTTGTTGGACATTATCCAAGCGTCTTACTCCAAGCATCGGCGTGTGGTCTACAATGGTAACGGGTATTCGGACGAGTGGGTCAAGGAGGCGGAGCGCCGTGGGTTGCCTAATGTGCGGAATACGGTTGATGCGCTTGGTATTCTTACGTTGAGTGAGACGGTTCAGCTTTTCGAGAGGCACGGGGTGCTTACGGAGGAGGAGTTGGAGAGTCGCTATCATATATATCTTGAGAAGTACGCCAAGCAGATAAACATCGAGGCTGGTGTTACGATTGATATTGTCAAGCGGCAGATTTTCCCGTCTGTAACGGCTTATGCGGGGCGGCTTGCCAAGTCTGCCGCGGCGCTTGCGGCTATTGGCGCGGCGAGTTTCCCGCAGGAGAAGCAGGCGAAGCGTATTGCTGACCTCTCTGCGGAGCTTTTTGAGGAGACCGCGAAGTTGGAGGCTGTTTTATGTCTGGCACAGGAGGCGGACGATCCGTTTACTAAGGCTAAGGCGTACTTTGAGGATGTCTGTCCTGCTATGTCTCTGGTGCGTGCGAAGGCGGACGCGCTTGAGAAGCTTTCTCCCAAGTCTGTGTGGGCTTTGCCCGGTTACGAAGATATGCTTTTCAAGTTATAATGGGTCATGGAACGTGTATCATTGCCTTTGGCGCGGACGCGAGTCGCGTCTCTGAGTGAGGGAGACAGGTGTCTTTTATCTGGTGTTGTCTATACGGCGCGGGATGCGGCGCATAAACGGCTTGTCGCTATGCTTGACGCGGGGGAGGCTCTGCCTTTCCCGCTTGAGGGTTCGTGTATTTATTATGCGGGTCCCACGCCTGCCGCGCCGGGGCGGGTCATCGGCGCGATTGGTCCCACGACGAGCGGGCGTATGGACGTCTATACGCCGCGTCTTTTGTCTGCGGGGCTTCTTGCCATGATTGGCAAGGGCGAGCGGTCGGACGCGGTCGTGAGCGCTATAAAGCAGACGGGCGCTGTCTATTTCGGCGCATTGGGCGGTGCGGGCGCTTTGCTTTCTTCTTGTGTAAAGAAGGCGCAGGTGATTGCCTTCCCGGACTTGGGAACAGAGGCTATCCGCCGCCTCGTAGTGGAGGATTTCCCGGTTACGGTAATTAACAAATAGCAGGTAGTAATGAGTAAAGGAAGACGGGCGAACTAAGAGCAGAAAAGGTGTCGAAGCGCGGGACTCCTGCTAACTGCTAACTACTCTCTGTTATTTGCTTCCTGCTCTTTACTAACTGCTATTTGCTACCTGCTCTTTATTAACTACTATTTATTATTTGCTAACTGCTACCTACTAAATACTTCCTTACTGCCATCACGTTCTGACACCTCTGACACTACGTCTCTCACGCAGAGGTGAGAACGTCTCTCACGCGCATGGTGTCAGACCGTGGCTTTAGACCACGGCTTTCCCATGGCGGAGTATCAGACAGTGGCTTTCCTACGGCAGAGGGTCAAACGGCGGCTTCCCGCCTTTGGTGTCAGCGGCGTGGGTGTCAGACGCCGTCTTACCCACCGCTGTGCGTCGGGGGCTGACCCCAGCGGATGCTAATGCATAGTGGGGAGTGTCTCTCCAGCATAGTGGAAGGTGTCTCTCCAGCATAGTGGAAGGTGTCTCTCCAGCGTAGTGGAAGGTGTCTCTCCAGCGTAGTGGAAGGTATCTCTCCAGCGTAGTGGAAGGTATCTCTCCAGCGTAGTGGAAGGTGTCTCTCCAGCGTAGTGGAAGGTGTCTCTCCAGCATAGTGGAAGGTGTCTCTCCAGCATAGCCGTCAGACAGCGGAACCTACTACGTGGTGTCAGACACCGGCTTAATGCCGTGGGTGTCAGACACCGGCTTAATGCCGTGGGTGTCAGACAGCGGAACCTACTACGTGGTGTCAGGCACCGGCTTACTCGGCGTGGTGTCAGACAGCGGAACCTACTACGTGGTGTCAGTCGCCGCCTTAACGCCGTTGGTGTCAGTCGCCGCCTTAACGCCGTTGGTGTCAGTCGCCGGGCTTAACGCCGTGGTGTCAGACAGCGGAACCTACTACGTGGTGTCAGGCACCGGCTTACTCGGCGTGGTGTCAGGCACCGGAACCTACGCCGTTGGTGTCAGATACCGGCGTGCGGACAACGAGTAGGTTCCGCTTGCGTGCAAGCGTAACCGTCATGACGGGGTCAGCGGCGCCCCCTTTCGGACAACAACCCGTGTGAAGTCGTTAAACACCCGAAGGGTGAAAAGGGCGACCTTTGGGGTCGCCCTTTTGCTTTAGTTTACGGTTAATGGTTTGTCGAAAAGGTAGGTGTGCGGGACTTTCAGGAGGCGGCTGGAGGAGTACTGCGTTACGATGCGCACGCGGTAGACGCCGGCGGGCAGGGCGGGGAGCAGGGCTATCAGTTCTGACGGGTTGTTTACCACCACGTCAGAGATGTCCACCTTCACCGCGTCTCCTGTCGTAGGCACGAGGTACAAGCCTACTTCGGGGTCGGGTCCCGCTATCCGCAACTTCACCCCGGACACCTTCGCATCATGCCCCAGTGTGAGCGTCGGGTTGATCGCGCCCGTCTTCAAGTCCGTGATGCCGTTATCACGGTACCAGTCACCACCGCGGCGCGTAAGGCGACCCCGGACTGGAGTTTGATGTGTACCTTGTGCTTGCTGAGATCGCAGGGCGCGTCGGGTGAGTCGAACACCCCGCTTATGCTGGGGAAGGCGTTGAACAGGTCGGTGTTAACCGCGCACCGTCCGCGATAACTTGTTTTAACGCCTCCAGCACGCTGGTTACGTCTGAGAGGGTGAGACCCGCGCCGATCTTCATGATGCGGTGCACACGAGGTCGCCTTGGGTGAGGGATGAGACATTGACGACCTGTGCGCGTAAATCGTTAGGGTTGTCGGTTAGCTCATTCGCTTCTAATATGTATTCTAACATTGAATACTCCTTAACTTGAAATAGTCCCCGTACGGGGATAAAAGACGCAGGGCTATTGCGCCGCATCCGTGATGCGAACGGCTTTATGACCAATGCCGTATGCCCTAGTATTGACCATTCGCCGAGGTTGTTGTGGATACATCCCATGCCTTGGTATATGCGAGAATACTACCAGCAGGAACTCTAAGGTTATAGTACCGTCAGGACCTGTATAAGCAAAAACAGAATTATCGTATATATCCGGCGGCGTTGCGGGCAGGGTATCAGGGCGCAGGGTGTCAGACGGGTGGCGTGGTGGCAGAGGCGCGAGGTATCACTTTCGTATAATGCCCCATTGCGAAGTCATTAAACAGGCTTTGCCTGTCGGGTCAGCGGCTACCCCTTTCGGATAACAACCATTGCGAAGTCGTTAAACAGGCTTTGCCTGCTTGAAAAAGAAAGCCTTTTGACCTAGAATACGACCATGCAAAACATACAATACATTGAAGGCGGCGTATGCGCCGCGAAAGGCTTTCG
>JAISEA010000004.1 GCA_031264475.1 Treponema sp.
ATGTGTTCTAGGACTTCTAGAATGTGTTCCAAGACTTCTAGGGAGTCCCCCAAGACTCGCAGGGAGTCTCCCAAGACTCGTAGGATGTATCCCAAGACCCGCAGAGAGTCTTCCAAGACCCGTAGGGAGTGTTCCAAGACTTCTAGGGAGTGTTCCAAGACTCGTAGAGAGTCTTCCAAGACCCGCGCAATGTATTCCCAGAGTCGCGCGATACATCCCCAGAGTCGTGCGATACATCCCCTGAGTCGTGCGATACATCCCCTGACTCGCGCGATACATTCCCTGAGGCTATAGAGATTTTTTTGAAAAATAGTAACGCTTTGGTTTTACACGCCTAGCAAGGGAAAAATCGCGGCGCGTAATAGGTTGGACTCACCATGCTTACAATTTAACCTTCCCCGCCATTTCTATGAGCCTGAGACGCTTTCTATTCTTTATTATTTCCTTTAAAGCCTCATGTATAAGTGATGCCTCTGTGCTTTCCCCTGTCCATTTCATTGCTTCATCCAATAGCGTTTTGTCTAAATCCAACGTAATCTTCATTAAACCGCCTCCTATACCTATACTATACATGATTCTTTATGCCCTATCAATAATTTATCCCGCCCTTTTCCATGCCTTTATGTTGTTAATTGATAGGATATTATGCTCTTTGTTCCGTCCTTGACACGGAGGAATCGGTACAATATCATCTAACATCATGGAGAAAGCAAAACCATTTATTAAATGGGTGGGCGGTAAAGGGCGCCTTTTAGAACAGTTTGAACCTTACTATCCTAGTGAACTGAAAAGGGGTGTAATAAAAACCTATGTGGAACCTTTCCTCGGCGGCGGCGCGGTGTTCTTTTCAATAGCAGAAAAATATGAAATACAAAACGCCTATCTCTCCGACTTGAACCGCGACCTTATCTTAACCTATAAGGTTATACAAAACAAACATACCGCATTACTTGACTTTTTGGAGCAATACCAAAAACAATACGATGAAACCCAAGCCGATAAACGCCGCGATTTATTCCTCACGGTTCGTAAGTGTTTTAACGAACAGCGTTTTGACATAAACTACAAAAAAATATCCGATAATTGGACGCCAAGAGCCGCGCAGTTTATATTTCTCAATAAGACTTGTTTTAATGGGCTTTTTCGCCTTAACGCAAAGGGCGAATTTAACGTCCCTTTTGGCAAATATAAAACCGCGAGTATCTTTCGCCCTGATACTATCATTGCGGCTTCGCGCGCTTTACGAAACGCGGTAATAGAAAACACTGCGTATTCGGATTGTTACACACACGTCAACGCGGAGACCTTTGTCTACTTTGACCCGCCGTATCGCCCGATAACCCAAACATCTAGTTTTACCACGTATACCGGTTCTGAATTTACGGATAAACAACAAATAGAACTGCGGGACTTCTTTCAAAAATTGGATAAGGAAAAAGGAGCGAAACTTATGCTTTCAAATTCCGATCCAACAGGAATAAACCCCAACGATACCTTTTTTGAAAAGGCGTATCAGGGCTACAATATACATAAAATCTTCGCAAATAGAGCCGTAAACCGCAACAGCGCAGGGCGCGGAAAAATCAGCGAGTTGTTAATTATAAGCTACACCCTTCGGGTGTCTGACGACTTCACACGGGTTGTTGTCCGAAAGGCGGACCCGCTGTCCCCATCTTGACGGAACCACGCTTGCAAGCGGGGTTCCTACTCGTTGTTTGCAGGAGACTATGCGCTGTTCGTAGGAGCCTGTGCGCTGTTAGCAGGTGCCAGACACCCATCGTGTGGTGTGCTTGCACGCAGGCGGGGTTTCTCTGCGCTATTAAAAGAAGAGGCAGAGCAGGACGCTCTAACACACCCGAAGGGTGGGGAGGGGGGTGGCGGAAGACCCCGAAGGGGGAACCGTAGACAGGGGCGCACCACAAGGTTTACCGTGTGCCTCCCTCCGTTGTGGAAAATTGCGCCCCCCTCCTGAAAGTTAGTAGTTAATAGTTAATAGTTAGTAAAGGAAGACGGGCAAGCGCAGAGCAGAAAGAGGTATCAAAGCGCGAGCCTCCTGCTCTCTGCTCATTGCTAATTACTAACTGCTCATTGCTCTCTGCTCTCTGCTAACTGCTAATTATTACCTGTTCCGTCATGTCAGTGGAAGCGGCGACCCCTTTCTTATAACGCCCATTGTGAAGTATTGAAACACCCGAAGGGTGCGGATAACACCCCGTTGTGAAGTATTAGAACACCCGAAGGGTGTTGACGCTTCTTTTGTTATCCGCTAAACTAGCCCTATGAAACAATACCATATCCAAGGCGGTTATCCCATAAGCGGGACTATTAAGGCAAGCGGCAACAAAAACGCCGCGCTTCCCTGCATCGCCGCCGCACTCTTAACCGACGAAACCATTGTCTTACGAAATATCCCAGACATAGAAGACGTTCGCGTCATGCTTGCCGCGTTCAAAGCCTTGGGGGGCGAAGCTGAAACGACCGCAAAAGGCGTGTGGCGCCTCAATTCGCGGAACATACGCGCCTCTAACATACCCCGCGAGTACGCAAAAAGCATAAGAGCGTCCATCTTGTTCGCGGGTCCCCTGCTTGCACGGACAGGTCTGGCTGTCCTACCGCCCCCCGGCGGAGACGTCATCGGCAGACGCAGACTAGACACGCACTTTCAGGCGCTCACCGAGCTTGGCGCAAGCGTTGACGAAGGCGAAGCGTTCACGTTCCACGCAAAAGAGCTTCGCGGCGCAGATATTTTCCTTGACGAAGCCTCCGTAACCGCCACCGAAAACGCCGTCATGACCGCAAGCCTTGCCCGCGGCACAACCACCCTCTCAAACGCCGCAAGCGAACCCCACGTTCAAGACCTCTGCCGTATGCTGTGCGCCATGGGCGCGAAAATAAGCGGCATAGGCTCAAACATCCTCTCCATCGAAGGCGTGGAAAAATTGTCAGCCTGCGACTTTGAAATAGGCGCGGACTTCATGGAAGTCGGCTCCTTCATCGGTCTCGCCGCCGCCACACGCGGAGAGCTATACATAGAAGGCGCAAAGGTCAGCGACGTCCGCCCCGCCGTCCCCGCCTTCAAGAAGCTCGGCGTCGTATGGGAACACAAAGATCGAGTAATCCACGTGCCGAAAGAACAATCCATGGAAGTGAATTGCGACCTAGGCGGCATGATACCCAAGATAGATGACGCGCCATGGCCAGGCTTCCCGCCAGACCTAACGAGCATCATCGCGGTAGTTGCCACACAGGTCAAGGGAACAGCGCTGATCCATGAGAAAATGTTCGAGTCCCGAATGTTCTTCGTCGATAAACTCATCGGTATGGGCGCGCGCATCG
The DNA here is from genome assembly GCA_031264475.1 of Treponema sp. Next base: position 3,337 of record JAISEA010000004.1, read on the forward strand.
TGCTGTGCGACCCGCATCGCGCGGTTATTTCGGGTCCGTCCCCGCTTATCGGCGCCGAATTGGTCAGCCCTGACGTGCGCGCAGGCATGGCGCTCGTGATTGCGGCGATGACCGCCAAAGGCGAAAGCATCATACATAACGTCTACCAGATTGAACGGGGCTACGAAAACCTCGTCGCCCGCCTATCCGCGCTTGGAGCGAAAATAACCGAGGAATATAAGTGATTTACATCCCAAGGCGTGAACTAGAAGACCTTTGTTCCGATATTTTCCAACAACTAGGACTCCCACAAGACGAAGCCCGCGATTCCGCGGAAATACTCGTAGCCGCAGACGCGCGAGGCATTCGGAGCCACGGGGTTCAGCATATAAAGCGTTACGCAGACGGTATCACAGCCGGGCTTATCAAAGGCGGCGTTACCCCGACGGTTCTCCGTGAGACGCCTGTGTCCCTGACCTTGGACGCTGAGGGCGCAATGGGTCTCTCTTTGAGCAAACGCGCCATGCAAAAAGTAATCACAATGGCGGAAGAACACGGCTTGGGCGTTTGCAGTATCCGCAATTCCAACCATTTCGGTATCGCGGGTTATTATACGGAAATGGCGGCTCAAAAGGATATGCTCGGCATCGCCTTGTCAAACACAGCCGCGCTCGGCGTGCCTACTTTCGCAAAAAAAGCCATGTTCGGCACGAATCCTATCGCCTTTGCCGCGCCGGGGCATAACGGCAACTTGTTCAGTCTTGATATGGCTACAACCATAACCACACGGGGCGTTATTGAAGTGCTTGAAAAAGAAGGAAAGCCTGTTCCGCCCGGTTTGGCTGTTGACCCTGACGGCAAGCCAGCAATAGACCCGACGAGTCTTATCGACGATATGCTCTACCAACGGGGCGGCGGTCTTCTGCCCCTCGGCGCGGAACGGAACGTTGTCTCTGGTTACAAAGGCTATGGTCTCGCGGTCATGGTGGATATTCTGACCGCGCTTTGCTCAGGCGGCGTTTTCGGCGAGGCTGTGCGGGACTCCGCGGTTACTTCCGCCCGCGTATGCCACTTCTTCATGGCTTTGCGGATAGATATTTTCCGCGATGTCGAGGAATTCAAGGACGATATGGATGAGATGCTGACCGCCTTGCGGGAATTGCCCCCGTCCGAAGACGCAAGCCGCGTCTTCTACGCGGGGTTGAAAGAACAGGAAGCCGCGGCCGCAAGCGACAGAAACGGCGTGCCTATACCGAAAAACGTTTGGGAGGATTTACAAAAGTTAATGCTTGACATAAAAAAGCCAGCGAACCGCATGAATACGAGAAGCGATCCGCTGGCTACTATGACTATTTAGAGTTTACCGCGCATATTCCACGACTCGCGTTTCCCTGATGATGGTCACTCTGATGCGTCCCGGATAGCGCAAATCAGTTTCAATTTTCTGTGCGATTTGTTTCGCCAAAACCTTGGATTGTTCGTCGTTGACAGACTTGTCGTCCACGATGATGCGGAGTTCTCTGCCCGCCTGAATCGCGTAAGTCTTGTCAACTCCAGAGAAACTCGCCGCGATATTTTCAAGGTTTTCGAGCCGTTTGATGTAGTTGTCGATGCTTTCCCTACGCGCGCCCGGACGCGCGGCTGAGATGGCGTCCGCTATCTGTACGATGACCGATTCGATGCAGGTAGGTTCAATGTCCCCGTGGTGCGCACCAATGGCGTTGATGACGCGGGGGTCTTCGCCCATTTTCCGCGCTATGTCCATGCCAAGCTCCGCGTGACCGAGGTCCGAGTCGGTTTCAGCGCCCTTGCCTATATCGTGGAGCAGAGCGGCTCGCCGCGCCAATTCCTTGTTCGCGCCTACCTCTGCCGCAAGTACCCCGGCGATAAGGGCGACCTCCTTGGAATGGTTCAACACGTTCTGCCCGTAGCTCGTGCGGAAGTAGAGCCGCCCCAAGGCGCGGATGCCGTCCTGCTTGATGTTGTGAATCCCCATGTCAAAGAGGGCGCGCTCGCCTTCTTCAAAGATACGCTGGGAAATCTCCCTACTCACCTTATTGACAATCTCTTCGATACGCGCGGGGTGGATGCGTCCATCTATGATAAGGCGCTCCAGGGCAATCTTTGCGATTTCGCGGCGAACTGAGTCGAAACACGAAATGACCACCGCTTCCGGCGTGTCGTCAATGATGATATCCACACCGGTGAGGGTTTCCAAGGCGCGGATGTTGCGCCCCTCCCGCCCGATGATACGTCCCTTCATTTCATCGTTGGGCAGGGTTACGGAGGTGACTGGCACCTCGCTTGTAACATCCACCGCGATTCTCTGCATAGACGCTACGATAATCTCCCGCGCCCTCTTTTCACCCGCGATATTGGCTTCATTCTCAATCTTGTTGATAAGCGCTTGCGCGTCGTGACGCGCCTCATTTTCCAAATTACTGATGATTAACGCTTTTGCTTCGTCCCGCGTTAAACCCGATATACGTTCTAATTCCGCCCTGTACCTTTCCTCTTCCTTGCCGATAACCCTTTCCCGCGCCTGAAAAGACTTTTCTTTTTCGACAAGCGCCACTTCAACTCGTTCTAACTGGTTTACTTTTTTATCTATCGCTTCTTCTTTTTGCACGACACGCCGTTCGTATCGCTGTAGTTCTACCCTACGTTCCCGAGTCTCCCTTTCTTGCTGGTTCTTCTCTCGAATAATTTGATCCTTCGCTTCAAGAAGTAACTCCTTCTTTTTCGCTTCAGCCTCTTTAACCGCATCTTGCCTTATGCGGACGGATTCTTGTTCCGCCGCCTTTACATGATATTTGGCGTATAGCCATCTAATTGTCCAACCTAACATCCAGCCCAAGATTAACCCGGCAAGAGGGAGTATTATATACCTATACAACATAACTCTACCCCTTACCTGCGGACTTATCGTCCGTAAATTTATTACTTATATGCGGATACGTTTCCAATTTCCACATTTGGCAATTTTAGACTTTTACTAAAATCTTGTATAAAAATACAATGAAATACCTTGTTTTGTCAATAGCGTCAAAACTTACGAAAGCGCAAACGCTTACCCGCAAACCGCTCTTGACTATATTCCACCGAAAGATTATCATTCAAACATGAGAATTTTATACCTATTGCAGGTTATCTTATTGATATCTTGTCAAAGCGCGCCTTCTGGCGCATCGAAAGTCGTGGAAGAAGAACCCCTCGACTCTTCCACGTTCAATCAAACAACCTTGCTTTTTCCCGAAAAAGGATCGAAGAGCCAAAAACTGACCTTTTCTATAACCTTCCCTGAAATTACGGGTGGGCAAGCGGTGGAAGATTTGGTCAACGCCGCCTTATACGAGGGAGACGCCCCGCAAGCCTACGCGGATAAACTTCATTCCTCCTATGTGGAACAATACGAGGCGATAAAAGCCATTGCCGGAGATTCCGAAAGCGCTAATTGGTACTATACTGAAGAGACTCAAGTCCTTACGGAAGCGGTGGTCGGGACGGTGAATAAACCGCTTTTACAAATTAAAAGAAGGATTGAAACATACACAGGCGGCGCTCATCCTTCCCATAATACGCAGTTCTACGTGTTTGACACGCGAACCTCGCGGAGGCTTTCCATTGAAGATGTTGTTCAGGACGTTGAAGCCTTGACTCAAATCGCTGAAGCCGCTCTTGTGGATAAACATGTGGAGTCCCTGCCCGATAATTTCTTTTTAACGGAGCAAGGAATCGGGTTCCATTGGAACGAGTATGAAATAGCCCCCTATTCGGAGGGCGAGATAGAGACTGTCGTTTCGTATGACGCTATAGAAAATCTTGAAATCTTAAAATAAGGAGTAATCATGGAAGCATTGAAGAAGAATCCTGCGTGGAAAGGGCGTAAGGGACCCCTCGTTCTCGTCATTATGGACGGCGTGGGTTATGGCAAGTACAAAGAGGGAGACGCTGTTGCGGACTCCAAGATGAATCACCTTGACGCGATCAAGGCGAAGTCCCCCAATACCCGCCTCAAGGCGCACGGTAAGGCGGTTGGTCTGCCTTCGGACGACGACATGGGCAACAGCGAAGTCGGGCATAACGCGATGGGGTGCGGGCGCGTGTTCAAACAGGGAGCCGCGCTTGTGTCCAATTCCATTGCAAGCGGCGCGATTTGGAACGGGCAGGCGTGGAAAGACGTGTCAGCCACAAAGGGCGCTCTCCATTTTCTGGGGCTTTTTTCGGACGGCAATGTGCATAGCCACCTCGACCACCTCAAGGCGATGATAATACGGGCGAAACAGGACGGGGTCAAGCGCGTGCGCGTGCATACGCTTTTTGACGGACGAGACGTCGGCGAGACCAGCGCTCTTGATTACGTCATTCCCTTTGAGGCGTTTTTGAAAGAGTTAAGCGGCGGTGATTTTGACGCGAGGATAGGCTCAGGCGGCGGGCGTATGTGGATAACTATGGACAGGTACGGCGCGGATTGGGAAATGGTGCGCCGCGGATGGGAGACTCACGTTCACGGTAACGCCCGTCAATTTGCAACCACGCAAGAGGCGGTAGAAACCTATCGCAAGGAGATTCCCGGCATTATTGATCAGGACTTGAAAGAGTTTGTCATTGTAGAAAACGGCAAGCCCATCGGCGCGATAGAGGATGGTGATTCGGTTGTTTACTTCAACTTTCGGGGTGACCGTGCTCTTGAGATCACAGGCGCCTTTGAATCGGATGATTTTGACAAATTCGACCGTGGACGCAGACCTAAGGTGTGTTACGCGGGCATGATGGAATACGACGGAGACACACATACGCCGAAGCGCTATTTGGTTAGTCCGCCGTCCATAGACCGCACGCTCGGCGAATACCTCGCCGCGTCCGGCGTCCACACGCTCGCTATTTCTGAAACTCAGAAATACGGACACGTTACCTACTTCTTCAACGGTAACCGCACGGGTAAGTTTGATGAAAAGCTTGAAACCTTCATGGAAATCAAGAGCGACCTCGTGCCGTTTGAACAACGCCCCTGGATGAAGTGCGCGGAGATCACGGACTATATACTTGAGGCGATCTCTTCTGGCGCTTACGACTTCATAAGGCTGAATTTCCCCAACGGGGATATGGTTGGGCATACGGGCGTGTATCAAGCGGTGGTATGTTCGATGGAGGCTATGGATTTGCAAATCGGCAGGCTTGCCAAGGCGGTCGAGGCGGCAGGCGGCGTTATGCTGATTACCGCGGATCATGGTAACAGCGACGATATGTTTGAGCATAGCAAGAAAACAGGCGAGGTCGCGCGTAAGGCGGATGGCTCTCCTAAAGCGAAAACGAGTCATAGTCTCAACCCTGTGCCGTGTATCGTCTATGACTGCGGCTATCAGAGCGAATACGAGTCAACGCTTGTCGAAGGCTTGGGCATTAGTTCCATAGCGGCGACTTGTATGGAGTTGTTGGGCTTCATTCCACCGGCGGATTACGACTCGTCGGTTGTCAAGATGAAATAATTATCCGAATGGGCGCGAGGGGGATTTTTCCCTGCGTCCTTCGGCGCTTATTAAAAAAGAGGATGCTATGGAGATACGTATAGATAATCTTAATACCGCGGGGTTTGCGGAGGAAAAGACGGCTGAAGCCGCGATTTCCTCCGCAAAAAACGGCGACTTTGATAGTCTCATAAAGAAGCTTGAACAGGCGCGGGAGAACGCGCCCGCCAAGGCTGATGAAAAGATCGACAAGACGAGTAAACTCTATGAACAATGTCAAGCGCTTGAATCTTTCCTTGTCAAGAACCTATTTAATAGTATGCGAGCGACCGTGCAGAAGTCAGGCTTCATAGACGGCGGGTTCGCTGGCGATATGTATGAAGATATGCTTTATGACGAATACGCCAAAGCCGCAAGTTTCGGCTTAGCGGACTTGGCGTATTTGGAACTCACGGATCAACGCGGACAAGTTTAATTAAATTTGAATGTATACATCCTTTCCATAAGTTAAACCAAGAACTTTTGCGGCGCTCTTTGCGAGTTTTTCCTTTGTTTCATTACTTATATTCGTCCCAATCCAATATTCCGATGATAATTTCTTTGTGGATTTTTGACTTTTTTTTGAATCATGTGGATATAATTCATTACGATTTTTTGAAATATACCTATTTTTTGTACCAAAATTATGTTCACTTTGATCAAATTTTTCTAAAAACCCAGGATATTTTTCCTCCAATTTTACAAATAATGAAATAATAACATCTATTGCAGTTCTTTTAGGTGTAAAAGAACCATTTAAATTAAAGCCTTTCTGAATATTTGCGCTATCATTATTATTGGTCATTACAAGAGGTAATATTGTTGACTTGTTATCAGTAATATTAGTTGGTACAGTTGGCGATGTAAGCGTTTTCAAATATTTTTTAATATCTTCAATACTTGGTTTTATTCCACAAAGATCGGCGACTTTTTCGGAAATTAAGTTGGTTAGAATTTCATCATTATCGCCAATTAATTTCTGAAATGCGTTTGGAATATATTCTTTTGAACGAGTATTCTCATAAGCTTCTTGAGCATTTTTTGCTGCCTTTCCATTACGTACGTTGTCATATTTTAAATATGCCTCCATTTGAGTTCGAATCTCTTTGGAATCTCGTTTGAGTATGTTAATTTTATAAAACCGTCGTTCAAATATTGGACCTCTCCCGGCCGGATAATAGAATGACCATTCTTGCCCATCTGTTAATACAGCAATTGGGACGCCCGCTTTAAATGCATAATTGCATAATTGCTCATCAGCCCCAGCTGTATTTCCTATTGCTTTTACTTCAATGATAACATCAGGTTTTCCTGCCCGATAGCATAAAGCATAATCAACTTTTTTATGTGAATCAAGAGGAAATTGTGGATAAACGCTTTGAGTATCCCTGCTATTCCAACCTAACAAGTCAAATAAAGGTATAATAATACCCTGAGAAACAGCCGCTTCACTTGAAAATCTCTTCTCTGTAATACCTTTTCTTATTTCATCTAAACAAGACGACCAATCATTAGTCATTCTACTACCATCCTTATAATATTGTTTTTCAGTATTTCATATGTTTTTTTCATTGTCAAGCTATTCTGTATGTATTTTTATACAAAGAGTCTATTTTGCTCCACTGTTTGCGGGTCTAGCCGAGGTTTCAGAGACTCTGACATCCGCCGTTTGCGGGTCTCGTTTACTACCGAGGTTTCAAACACTTTCGATCCGCCGTTTGGGAGAATATTGATTCAGATGAATTAAACTTGATTCCAAAATGTCTGACACTATCTCGCCATATCAATAAATTAGATCGTCGATGTAGCCTGTGGTATAAACTTCTAAACTATCCGTGTAATCCGAGTGTACCTGACTCTCGACGGACACTCTCTAATCGTCAAATTAGAGAAAAAACATCCCTGTCGGTTCTCAAAGAGTGTCACCACCCTTCGTTGAGAGTGTCGGGAGGCTGAAAAAGACCTTACCGACCTCACAAAAGAGTGTCACCACCCCTCGCCGAGAGTGTCGTGAGACTGAAAAAGACTCGACAGACCTCATAAAAGAGTGTCCCCACCCTTCGTTGAGAGTGTCGGGAGACTGAAAAAGACTCGACAGACCCCGCAAAAGAGTGTCCCCACCCTTCACTGAGAGTATCGTAACCCCAAGAAAGACCCTACCGACCTCGCGAAAGAGTGTCCTCACCCTTCACTGAGAGTGTCGGGAGGTTGAAAAAGACTCGGCGAAGACTGAAAAAACGTCTCCGCCGAGTCTCAAAGAGTATCCGCCGATGTTCAGAGAACCTCCAATGATGTTCAGAGAGAGTTCGTCGGGTCTTTAGGAATATCCAGACAATTCGTCATCTCCGCCTCTGGGGATAACAGTTCCCGTTCAAACCGCACCTTTGCCGCCGCCCACTCCGCTTCGGCTTCGATGCACTTTGCTCTGGCGGTGTTTTTGCGACTAGTAGCCTCGGCTACGATTTCCCTTTGAATAGACTCGTCTGGAATAGGAATAAGCACTTTTTTGATTTCGTCCTGAATGATGGCAGGATAATTTCCTCCACTACTCCGTTGAAGAAACTGCTGTAAGATATATTCGTTAAGTAGAACCCATTGAAGATACTCGCGAGTAATATCTTTTCGTTTCAGTTTTCTTAATACACAAAAGCCTGTTGATGCAACGTAATACCCATCATCGCAGGTGATTGTTGCAATAGCGCCACGATGAGGTCTTGTCATTGAAACAATAATATCCCTATCTCTGACTACCATTTTCGCGCGACTCGGCGCTTCGGCAATAGGCGTTGGGGTAAGAGCGTATTCATTAGATTTAAGCCCAACACCTGAAATCTCTATGTATGGGAACATATCTACAAAGTCACTTGACTGGTTCCACGTTTCAGATGAGAACTCGACAATGTTTTCCAACCTGTCGTGTTTCATAGCTTTAATACGCGCTACTCTGTGCTGATAAAATGGGTTATAAAACTCAGGGTCAAAACGCCCCTTTTGCGAAACCATTGTTGCAAAACACATTGGTCTGCTGTTTATTTCCTCTGGCAACCCTATTTTTTCACGGATATACTCGTCCATACCCGCAAGCAGTGCGTCAGCTTCGCGGAGCTTGGCGGCACGGTGTCCTTGCGCTTGTTGCATTAAAGCTGCCTGTTTGAGCGTGTGTTTATTCATAGCGGGAAAAGATAAATTGAGCATATCCTCGCGATTTAACCTGTACCTACTTGGTGTCGAACCTCGCGAATGGGAATACATCAAATTCTTGTAATATTCTGTTCGTACAGCACATAGCACTTCTTCCGGAGTACATATTCCCTTGCATCTAAGCACTAAAAATTCAGATGATGCCAAAGTTCTCCTTAACGTTGTATCGACCAGAACTATTTTCTGGTTCAGGATAGTTGGTCCTAACCTTGCTACAAGAATGTCGCCACGTGCAACCTCAAAAAAAGAACCTTCCATTTCACATGCAGATAGTGTACGCGCAGAAAAATCTATTGGGTCATTTTCTAAGTCATCAATGCGAATCCAATCTACCAATTCGGTATCCAAATCAGCGGCATTAACTTTTACGTCAAGGATGTCACAATAATCTGAAACTTTCGACTTATAGCCTTTGTTTAAAGGAACGGTAAAGCGTTTTACATCAATAACACCGTATATTTCCCCCCGTTTGACCGCGAACACGCATAGCTCGTTCGCGCCGGGGGTTAGACAAAAAAACGTGCCGCGTCTTCTTGAAACCGCTCGTATTGTTTCACGACCTCCGGCAACTGGGAGCGGTCGTTTGTCCTGCCCGTCGCGTCGTAACCGATTTCCTCCGGCGCAGCCATAAA
>JAISEA010000075.1 GCA_031264475.1 Treponema sp.
AGAGGTAAACATGGTAAATCAAGGAATCATCACACAAGTCGTAGGACCTGTGGTTGACGTGCGTTTTGAGCAGGGACAGGTTCCCGCCATATTGAACGCATTGACGGTTAAGATGCAGAACAGGGAAATGGTGATGGAGGTGCTTCAGCACATTGGCGACAACCGCGTGCGTTGTGTGGCAATGTCGGCTACCGAAGGACTTGCCCGCGGACTCACCGCGGTTGACAGCGGCAGACCTATCACCGTGCCTGTCGGCGAGGAAGTGCTGGGACGTATGTTCAGCGTAACCGGCGCGGTCATCGACGACAAAGGCGCTTTTTCAGCAAAGGAATACGCCTCCATCCACCGCGAAGCGCCTAGCTTCGCCGAACAGAAGCCCGCAACCGAGATTCTGGAAACAGGTATAAAGGTCATAGACCTCATCGCTCCTTACGCAAAAGGCGGTAAGATCGGGCTTTTCGGCGGCGCAGGCGTGGGCAAGACGGTCGTCATCATGGAACTAATACGCAACATCGCCACAGAACACTCAGGCTATTCGGTGTTCTCAGGCGTAGGCGAGCGTTCCCGCGAAGGCGCGGACTTGTGGAACGAGATGAATGAATCTGGTGTCATAGACAAGACCGCGCTCGTATTCGGACAGATGAACGAGCCGCCCGGCGCACGTATGCGAGTCGCCCTCTCAGGACTGACAATGGCTGAGCATTTCCGCGACCAGGGCGGACAGGATGTTCTCCTCTTTATCGACAACATCTTCCGCTTCATTCAGGCAGGCTCGGAAGTCTCCGCGCTCTTGGGGCGAATCCCCAGCGCGGTCGGCTATCAGCCCACACTCGCCAATGAAATGGGCGCGTTACAGGAACGCATCGCAAGCACGCCGCGGGGGTCAATCACCAGCGTGCAGGCGGTCTACGTGCCTGCCGACGATCTGACCGATCCCGCGCCCGCGACTACCTTCGCCCACCTCGACGCAACCACCGTACTCTCACGCAGTATAGTCGAACTCGGTATCTACCCCGCAGTTGACCCGCTTGCCTCTACAAGCAGAATCCTAGAGCCAACAGTCGTGGGCGAAGAACACTACACAACAGCCCGCCGCGTTCAACAACTACTCCAACGCTATAAGGAATTGCAGGACATCATCGCCATTCTGGGCATGGACGAGCTGTCCGTTGAGGATAAACTCACAGTCGCCCGCGCCCGCAAAGCCCAACGCTTCTTCAGTCAGCCCTTCTTTGTGGGTGAAAAGTTCACCGGCATAGCGGGGCGCTATGTCCCACTAAAGGAAACCATTCGCGGCTTCAAAATGATTCTCGACGGCGGGTGCGACGACTACCCGGAACAGGCTTTCTTCATGGCTGGCACAATAGACGATGTGGTGAAGAAGTAAGGTCAGGGAGAACTATGACAACGTATCAGTTTGAAATACATACGCCTTACCGAATGTTTTACGCGGGTAACGTAGAAAGTATCGTGGCGCGGCTTGTTGATGGGGACATCGGCGTTTATGCGAACCATGCCTTCTTCACCGCGCCGGTTTGCGCGGGCGTCATCAAGATAAAAGATAAGAAGGGAGAAGAACACTTCGCCTTTACGAGTGAAGGTATCCTTGAGGTGAAGGGGCATAAGACCGTGTTGATGGTTGACGCCGCCGAGTGGCCCTCGGAGATAGACAGGGAAAGAGCCGCCGCCGCAAAGCATACGGCGGAGGAGAAGCTCGCCTCGAATGCGCCGCGATTTGAACTTGATAACGCGAAAGCCCGCCTCAACCGTGCCGAGGCGCGGCTAAAAGCGGCTGAATTACGATAAGCAGGCGGTTGTTAGGCGTCTTCCCGTATTCGGTAGATACCTTCTTGTTCGGCGACCATCGAGTCGCGGCTCAGGGCGGAAAGCGTGGGGTAGAGGTCGGCGGGAGCAATACCGGTGCGGCGGGCAAGCTCTTCGGCGTCAGCCTTGCCATCTACCGCAAGCGCTTTGATGATCTTGCCCCGTAACTGACGGAAAGAACCGACAAACGTAGACTGCTTCGTGTAATGGGCGCTCAGCCGAGACGGGTTCTCCCCCGCCTTCTTTAGCGCGGCTCCATAGTCCATCAGCGCCCAATACCACTGACGGGGATTCTCACGGTCAAGCATCTCCTCCAAAAGCGGGGCAAGCGCCTTGTCCGTAACAGCCGCCTCGTCTCTAAAGAAAAAATGCAGGATAGCGGCGCGGATGTTGGTTTCAATGAAGACAGAAGGGTAGTTATAGGCAAAACACGCAATAGCGCCCGCTGTATATACACCGACGCCGGGGAGTCGCGCCAGCTCCGACGGGGTGTCAGGCACATTCCCGCCATGTTCCACACAGATAATACGAGCGCCTTCTTTGAGAAAACGGCACCGCCTATTGTAACCAAGCCCCACCCATTCCCGCAGAGCATCCTCCAACGAGGCGTCCGCCAACAGCGCGGGCGTAGACCATCGTTCCATCCAGCGTTTGAAAAACGGCACAACTCGCTCAGTCTGCGTCTGCTGAAGCATAAACTCGGAGACCATCACACCCCAGGGCGTTACATTCTCCCGCCACGGGAAACTGCGCCCCTGTTGAGCGAAGAAAGTGTTTACCTCAGTTTTGAAAGTTGATATTGATTCTTGTAAGGTCATTATTGGTAAGTTAGGAAGGTTTGAAATCGTTGCATACGGGAGGGAACAAATACCCCACGCTTCCACGTCTATCGGAAGGCGGGGGTATTAAACCTAGTTTTGTGGGAGAGCCTTCATCTTTTCTTTGAGCGCAAGGAGCATTGCGTCTCCGCCAGCGTCCGAATGTTCCAGCTCCGCAAATTGCTTTTCAAGGTCGTTATTGGCGGTAAAGTCTTCGAGTTCCGCTGTTGCCGCAACCTTGGCTTCCAGATTATCAATCTTCGTGGACATACGATCAAAGGCGTCAAAGGCGCTCTTGTTGCCTGCTACGGCGGAAATGGTGTTCTGAATCTTCTCTTGGGCTTCGGCGCGCTTTGCCCGCGCTATGAGAAGGTTCTTTTTGCGGTTCGCCTCGTCAATCTTGTTTTGAAGATCGCGCAAAGAGAGCTTGAGCTTGTCAACAGCCGCCCTTTGCCCTTCCCACTGTTTCTTGTATTCAGTGTACCCTTTGTCAAACTCTTGTTTGCGGATAAGGGCTTCCTTTGCAAGCTCGTCTTTGCCCACGTTTACCGCCAGCATAGCCTTACGCTCCCATTCTTGAGATTGAGCCGCTTGATTTTCCATTTCACGCTCAATTTTCTTTTCGTCAGAAATAGCAAGGGCAACCGCTTGCTTCGACTCGACAAGCTGTTCGTTCATGTCGATAACGAGCTGATTCAGCATCTTCTCAGGGTTTTCCGCCTTGCTGATGATGGCGTTCACATTTGACGAAATTAGTGTTTTAAGTCTTGAAAATATTCCCATTTTTTCCCCCTCGTTACTCTTTAGAGATTTCCCGATAAGCAGAAAGGATTTTATAATGCTGGATCAATGCCAAAGCAAAGGCATCCAAAACCGCTCTGAATTCGGGAAAGTCCATTGTATCATATTCCCATGTGTCTATCAAGATGATTTTTCCGTTTTCAACTGCATAAGCCCCATGAACCAAATCGGTTGCATTGAGTCTCAAGAGTTCGGAAAACAATTCGAGTTTCTTTTCACCGCTTATGTCAGGTACATCCATGACCGTCGTTCTGAAAATGACAAGCGGGTCTGCGTGCATGATAGCAACACTTTCCAAACAATGCTCGTCGTCTTCAATCAGCCAAAGATTCTCGCCAATCTCGCGGTAATTTACCATAAGATCAATAAGGTATTGATCTATTTTTTCATTCGCCATAGTCCCTCCATATTATGGATTGCATTTTACAGGATGTAGCCTGCGCTTGTATGATACTAATCACCATGTAGTTATGATATAGTTTTGTAAAACTTTTGTCAAACCATTATAATATGTGGTTAAAATGTAACTTGCATAATGGAAAAAGAAGTTATATAATAACGTTTTTTAGGAGGATATCTATGAATAAAATTCTTTACGCATTATTCATTTCTCTCGTTGTGTTTTTCGGATGTGAGAAAAAAGACTCAGTCGGAAAAATCTATCTCTTAAACTTTAAGCCTGAAATCGACGCTCAATGGCAGGAAGTCGCCGCTCAATTTACCGCGGAGACAGGTATTCAGGTAAAGATCGTTACCGCGGCAAGCGGCAGTTATGAACAGACCTTGCGTTCCGAACTTGCGAAGGCGAATCCACCGACCCTTTTCAATATCAACGGTCCCATCGGCTATCAAACATGGAAGACGTATACCGCGGACCTCAAGGACACCGCCCTTTACGGATGGCTTTCTGACAAAAGTATGGCGATCTCGTCAGAGAACGGCGTATACGGGTTGCCCTACGCCGTTGAAACCTATGGTATCATTTACAATGACGCGATATTCCGCAAGTATTTCGCCCTCCCGGAACGGGCTGTTACCGACATATCAAGCGCCGAGGAAATTAACAACTTCGCTAAGCTCAAGGCGGTAGTCGAAGACATGACCGCGCATAAAGAGGCTCTTGGTATCAATGGAGTATTCGCCTCGACGTCGTTCAGACCGGGCGAAGACTGGCGCTGGCAGACCCACCTTGCTAATCTTCCTATATACTACGAATACCGCGACAAAAATGTAGGCGACTTGGAAAAAATTGACCTCTCCTACGGTAGGAACTATGGAAACATATTTGACCTTTACATAGACAACGCGGTAATAGACAAAAAGATGTTCGGTTCGAAGTCTGTTGACGACTCGATGGCGGAGTTTGCCCTCGGACAAGCCGCAATGGTGCAGAATGGCACGTGGGGTTGGGGGCAGATAGCTGGAGTCGCGGGTAACGTCGTGCAAGCCGCCGATATTAAATACCTGCCTATCTACACAGGTGTAGCGGGCGAGGAGAAACAAGGACTCTGTACAGGCACGGAAAATTTCATAAGCGTCAACGTTAAAGCCCCCATACAGGACCAAGAGGCGTCCTTAAAGCTCCTCGAATGGCTCTTCAACACGCCTGCGGGCAAGAAGGCTACGGTGGAAAAACTCGGCTTTGTAACGCCTTTCTCAACGTTCTCTGCGGATGAAAGACCTGATAACCCGCTTGAGAAAGAGGCGTATCGGTACATGAGCAATTCCAATCTCGCGGCGGTCTCGTGGAATTTCACCAGCTTCCCCAGCCAAGCTTTCAAAGACACGCTTGGCGCGGCTCTTTACGACTATACGCTTGGAAACAAGGTGTGGAGCGACGTGGAGATCGTATTCAAAGACGCATGGGCGGTTGAAAAAGAGTTGCTAAAATAAATGAAGGAATTGAGTAGACTCGTCTATTTCTAATTCTTGGGAATAAAAACTATGGAAAAGACTTTACGAAAATACTTTCTCTTTTTTGTGGGACCGACCCTTATTGCATTTATCTTGGCGTTTGCTATGCCGTTTTTATTGGGCGTCTTTCTATCGTTCTCGCGGTTTACTACCGTTTTGGACGCCCAATGGGTAGGAGTCGCTAATTATAAACGGGTCTTCTCGAATCCTGACTTCTTGAATTCGTTGTGGTTCTCGGTAAAATTCACCGTCATATCGGTTGTTCTTATCAACGTACTAGCGTTTTGCCTCGCCATGCTTTTGACGCGGGAAATTCCCGGTACAAACGCCTTCCGTACCATAATATTCATGCCGAATCTGATAGGGGGCATCGTGCTTGGGTACATCTGGCAGTTCATCATCAACGGATACCTGTACAACTTCGGCGTTACCATCACCGTGGACCCAAAATACGGTTTTTGGGGCTTGGTTATTCTCAATAATTGGCAATACGTAGGTTACATGATGATTATCTACATCGCTGGTATTCAGAATATACCTGAAGAACTCAACGAAGCCGCGAAGATGGACGGGGCGAATTCGTTCACCAAACTCACCCGTATTACACTGCCCCTTATCATGCCGTCCATCACCATCACCATGTTCCTATCCATCACCAACTCGTTCAGAATGTTCGACCAGAACCTCTCGCTCACCGCCGGAATGCCGGGCAAGCAGACGGCTATGGTCGCGCTGGATATTTACAACACGTTCTATAGCCGCGGCGGTTGGGAAGGCGTGGGACAAGCGAAAGCGGTCATATTTTTTATCCTCGTCGTGCTTATTTCATTTGTTCAGCTTTCAATCACGCGGAAGCGGGAATTGGAAAGCTAGGAAAAGGAGACCATCGTGTATTCTACGTACAAAAAAAATACAGCCCCAGCGATATTCTTGTACTGCGTACTTGTCTTCACGGCGCTTGTGTTTGTGATGCCTATTCTGCTCGTGTTGATGAA
This sequence comes from Treponema sp., assembly GCA_031264475.1. Next base: position 6,353 of record JAISEA010000075.1, read on the forward strand.
TTCTTTTAAGGGAACCTTGTATATTTCTAACGCGCCCTTTACGATAAACACCGCGTCTTTCGTCGGAATCAAGAACTATACGCAAGGCATAGCGGCGACTCGGTTTCCGAGCGCGTTCTGTTGGTCGCTTTTCATCACCGTCTTTTCAGTAGGAATCATCGTCCTATTTTCCGGTATGACCGGCTGGTATATTACCCGCATGAACAAGGGCTTTGGAAAATGGCTTTACTATATATTCGTGTTCGCTATGATCGTCCCGTTTCAAATGGTAATGTTTCCCCTCACGAAAGTGGTGAATATGTTGCGCTTGGACAACCCTATCGGCATACTTGTCGTCTACTTGGGGTTTGGCGCGGGGCAATCGGTGTTTCTCTTCTGTGGGTTTGTAAAATCCGTGCCTATTACTATTGAAGAAGCCGCGACTATTGACGGTTGCACGCCTATCAGTATGTTTTTCAACATCATCTTTCCTATGCTTACGCCCATCGCCATCACGGTCGCCATTATTAACGCCATGTGGATATGGAACGACTTCTTGCTCCCCTTCCTCATTATCGGTTCCGAATATCGTACCATTCCTGTCGCGGTTCAATACCTACGGACAGGGCATGGTTCCATTGACATGGGGCACATGATGGCGGTCATCATCATTGCGATAATCCCGATAATGCTATTTTACTTTTCGTGTCAGAAATACATCATCAAGGGCGTTACCTCTGGTTCTGTAAAAGGGTAGCGCGGGCTGTATGAAAGGTGAAGTATTCTACCGTGATGGGCTTAGATTCGCCTGCAAGCGCTGTTCCGTATGTTGTCGGCACGAAAGCGGCTTTGTGTTTCTTTCTGGAAACGATCTCTCCGTACTCGCTTCCGCGTTCAATATGAGCGCGGAGGTGTTTACCGCCATATATTGCAGGTGGGTTCCATCCGAAGATGGGTATAGTGAGAACCTCTCACTCAAAGAGATTCCGCTAGGAATCGATAATTTTGATTGTATCTTCTGGAAGGGCGGCTGTTCCGTCTATGAAAGCCGTCCTTTGCAATGCAAAACCTTCCCATTTTGGGACTTTGTCCTTGCGGATGAAGGATCGTGGAATACAGCCGCGACCCAATGTCCGGGCATGGGACAAGGTAAATTGTATCCGTTGAGCGCAATTCAAGCGTACTTGAAAGCGCAGTGCGATCACCCTATTATTAAAAGGACAAACCATGAACGTTGAGTTTCCCTTGAATGAACAGGAATTGAAAGCTCTGTTCATCAGATTGAAAAAAGAAGAGGCTTCTCTCTCCATTGTTGAAGCCAACATCCTGAAAAAAGCAGAAAAGACTCTTTTCTCGCTATTATCTGTTCAAGATATGGAAGAACTAACGACGCTTTAGGATTGGTTTCTTTTAGAGGTCTTTCAGGTTGAAAGGCGTGCCTTGGTAGACGAAGTTGAGCCAATTTGAGAAAAAGAGATGGGCGTGGGAGCGCCACCGGACGACCGGGTGTTCTTTGGGATCATCGTGCGGGTAATAGTTTTTCGGTATGGCGATGGGGAGTCCTTTGGCGATGTCTCGTTTGTATTCCATGTCCATAGTGAGCGGGTCATACTCCAGATGACCGGTAACGAAGATTTCCCTATCATCCAAACTCGTAACGATGAAGACGCCGGTTTCTTCTGTTTCGGACTGTATTTTGAGGCGTGGTTCCGCGTCTATGGCTATGCGGTCGCTCTCGGTGTGCCGCGATTGGGGCGCGAAAAATTCGTCGTCAAAGCCCCGGAATAGCGCGGTTCGTTGTTCATTGATGCTGTACGGGAATATGCCGAAGAGTTTCTGCGGCAAGGGGCGTTTGGGGATGTTGTATTTGTAATACAGACCAGCCTGCGCTCCCCAACAGATATGCAGGGTTGACCATACGTTACGCTTCGCCCATTCCATGACTTCGGTGAATTCCTGCCAATAGTCAACTTCCTCAAACGGCAGGGTCTCAACCGGCGCGCCGGTGATAATAATACCGTCAAAACGCTCGTCTTTTATTTTTTTGTAATCAAGATAGAACTTTTCCAGATGCCCGGGCGGGGCGTTCTTCGACTCATGGCTTCCCATTCTGACAAGGGTAACGTCTACTTGAAGCGGGCTGTTCCCTAAAAGGCGCAACAGTTGAATCTCCGTTGTTACGGTTGTCGGCATGAGGTTAAGAATAGCGACTTTGAGCGGTCTAATATCTTGATGAACAGCCCTGACATTCGTTATGACAAAAACCCGCTCTTCAATCAAGGCATTAAAGGCGGGTAGTTCTATTGGTATTTTTATTGGCATTAGTAATTCCTCCGAGTTATCGAGTTATTCAGTATACCGAGCGAAACCCTCTCTGTCAACCAGCCGAAGGCTGTTTAACGACTTCACACGGGGTGTTGTCCGAAAGGCGGACCCGCTGTCCCCGTCAGGACGGTTGCGCTTGTAAACAAGCGGAACCTACTTGTTGTTAGGGGGCGCCGCTTCCACTGACTTAACGGCTTTAGAATACCCGAAGGGTGCGCTTGCTTTGCAAGCGGAACCTTCGCGCGGTGTCTGACACCCTACTAACTACTAACTACTAACTATTCACTTTTATTGTCAGACGTGGTGTCTTTTTGATGGATGTGTCTGTCACGGAATGAAGGTGGAGACGATCTCGCCGAGGGGACCCTTGCCGCCTTGTCGCTCGATTTCCCAGCGTCCCGCCATGTAGACGCGCTTGCCCCGGTCGGACTCGCCGAATTCGAGGATGAGGCGGCGGCGGGTGTCGAAGGTGGAGTGGATAAGCTCGTCCGCGCTGGTCGGGTCGTGGTCTAGGATAGCCCAGCGCACTTCGATCCCGTGCACGTCTTTGGGTTTGCCCCTGCTCCCGCTGTTCGCGTCTCGGTAGATCACTTCGATTTGGCGGGGGTTGCCGGCGTGGGGTTCCAGCGCAGGCACGGTATTGGGCGGCTCGATGCGGCGGGGTTTGGCTCGTTCATGGAGACCAATTATCAGACGGTCTTCCGGGGTTACTTTGGAAGAATTGCGGATATACTCGTTGATGAACAAGCGGACTTCCGCTTCCATGACGCCTCTGACGCGGTATTTTGCCTCCGTGTCTATGGGAGAATGGGCTACGAGTGTGGCGGCGTAGGCTATGCGCCATGCGTCGCGCGTCGTGAGTAATTTGGCGACCGCCGCGGCGGGGATGTGATCCCACTCCGCTGGATCGCCGTTTGTCCGTTGTTCCGTAAGCTGACAAAGGTTATTTACTCGGTCATTGAAATTGGCGAAGCTCCTTGGCATAGCTTCGTTTCTGTGCGGCATATATGCCTCCTTGAAATAAAATATAAGGAACGCGCTGGAAAGAACAGCGTCCGCGCCTTCTCCCTCGCTCTTTTTACCTTACGGGTACATACCCCAGCCTTACGGGTACATACCCCAGCCTTATGGGTACGTACCCCAGCCTTACGGGTACATACCCCAGACTCGCGGGTACGTACCCCAGACTTACGGGTACGTACCCCAGCCTTATGGGTACATACCCCAATCTTACGGGTACGTACCCCAACTCTGTGGGTACATAAAGTCAAGGCTTAAAGTAGATGTTTATAGTATACAACATTTATTATCCTTGTCAATCTAAATCTACGCTTCTTTTCTTTTTTCAATTCCGGGGTTGGCGTTTAAAAGCGTTCCACCCTACCCGACTCTTCTAAACGCGCCCCCACCAACGGCGGATCGTCAGTTAGCAGTTAGCAGTTAGCAGTTAGTAGTTAGCAGTTAGCAGTTAATAGTTAGCAGTTAGTAGTTAGCAGTTAATAGTTAATAGTTAGCAGTTAGCAGTTAGCAGTTAGCAGTTAGTAGTTAGCAGTTAATAGTTAGCAGTTAGCAGTTAGTAGTTAGCAGTTAGTAGTTAGCAGTTAATAGTTAGCAGTTAGCAGTTAGTAGTTAGCAGTTAGTAGTTAGTAGTTAGCAGTTAGCAGGTAGCAGTGAATAATTAGCAGGGTGTCAGACACCGCGCGAAGGTTCCGCTTGCAAGGCAAGCGTAACCGTCATCTCAGTGGAAGCGGCGCCCCCTTTCAAACAACGCCCCGTGTGAAGTATTGAAACACCCGAAGGGTGCGTCAAGTCAGTGGAAGCGGCGACCCCTTTCTAACAATGCCCCTCTTGAAGTATTGAAACACCCGAAGGGTGTGAAGTATTTAAACAGCCGAAGGCTGCGAAGGGTGTTGACACGGAGCTGTATTTTTAATAAGCTACAAAATATGACTACACGGCTCAAAAATACCTTAATACCCGGAATTTTCGCAATTTTAGCGGTCTCTGTTCCGACTATTCTCATCAAACTTGGGGCGATTGACGCCTATATAGCACAAATCATCACTCTGGGTGGCGTAAACGCCATCCTCGCGGTCA